>NZ_JBSFTC010000270.1:0-15285 GCF_053590415.1 Nonomuraea sp. NPDC003201 | reverse complement strand
CGGCGGCTCGGGCGGGGACCTGGCGAGCGCGGCGGCCGTCGACGCGCTCAAACCGCTGGAGACGCCGGCCGTACCGGCCGAGGACCTGCTCGGCGCGCTCGCCGAGGCGGTCGGAGAAGCCGACCGGGCCATCGGGGAGATCGCCGCCTCGACGCCGTCGGGTGAGGCGGTGACCACGTTGACCGCGCTGCTGTGGTCGGGGTCGCGGCTGGCGCTGGTGCACATCGGTGATACCCGGGCGTACCTGGTGCGGGACGGCGAGCTGTTCCAGATCACCCATGACCACACCTATGTGCAGGGGCTGGTCGACGAGGGCCGGCTGACCGTGGAGGAGGCGGCCTCGCATCCGCAGCGCTCGCTGCTCGCGCGAGCGCTGACCGGTACGGGCGGGGCCCGGCCGGAACTGTCGCTGCACGCCGCCGCGGCCGGCGACCGGTACCTGCTGTGCTCCGACGGGCTGTCCACCGTGGTCCCGGCCGGATCGCTGCGGGAGGCGCTGACCGGGCCCGGCGCCCCCCCAGCAGGTGCTCGACGAGTTGATGGCGCTGGCGTACGCCGCCGGCGCCCCCGACAACATCGCCTGCGTCGTGGCCGACGTGGTGAGCCTGGACGCCGATGGGGCCGGACGGTGATCACGTCAACGGCCCGGTCGCTCGGCGCCTACACCGTCGACCGCCGCCCGCTGGCCATCGCGGCCTACCGGCGATTGTGGGTGTCATCGGCGGTTTGCGCGGTTGGCGGCTCGTTCAGCGTGGTCGCCGTGCCGGCGCAGCTGTTCACGGTGACCGGCTCCTCAGCGGCCGTGGGCGTGGCGGGGGCGATGTCGTTCGTCGCGCTGGTGGTGGCGGCGTTAGGGGTGGGCGCGCTCGCCGATGTCATGGACCGGCGAAAGGTGCTGCTGGCGGCCCATTGCGGCCTGGCGCTCACGTACGTGGCCTTCTGGGGGCAGGCCGTGCTGGGCGGGCGTTTCGTCCCCGTGCTGATGGTGCTGGTCGCCTGCCAGGGCCTGTCCTTCGCCGCGATCATGACCACGATGGGCGCCGTGGTGCCCCGCCTGGTCCCGGTCGAGCTCCTGCCGGCGGCCAACAGCCTCGGCTCCCTGACCCGCTACGCCGGGTCGATTCTCGGGCCGGTGCTGGCCGGCGGCTTGATACCGGTGGTCGGGCTCGGCGCGCTGTATCTCTTCGACGCCGTCGCGCTGCTGGCCGTCGTGTGGGCGGTCGTCAAGCTCCCGCCGCTGCCGCCCCGGCCTCACCCGGCCGCGCAGCGCCGGTCGGCGGCCGGGTTCCGGTATCTGGCGGCCAGCCGGTTGCTGGTGGCGGTGCTCCTGGTGGACCTCGCGGCGATGGTCTTCGGCATGCCGACGGCGCTGTTCCCTGAGCTCGCCCAGCAGACCTACGGCGGGCCCGCGGGAGGCGGCCTGGAACTGGGGTTGCTGTACGCCGCCTATCCGGCCGGGGTGGTCACGGCCGGGCTGCTGTCGGGCACGTTCACCCGGGCCCGACGCCACGGCGCGCTCATGGCGGCGGCCGCCGCGGCCTGGGGCATCACCGTGGTGCTCCTCGGGCTGGCCGCCCAGCTGTGGCTCGCCCTGGTGGCACTCGTCCTCGGCGGCGCGGTCAACTTCGTGCTGAGCACCTTCCGCAACGCCATCACACAGGCGCACACCCACGACTCCATGCGCGGCCGGATCCAGGGCTCGCTCACCGTCGTCCTCTTCGGCGGCCCGCACCTCGCGAACCTGCTGCACGGGGCCGCCACCTCGATCCTCGATCACCGGACCGTGATCTGCGTCGGCGGGCTGCTCACCACGGTGACCGTGGCCGCGGTCGCATGGGCACGGCCGGAGCTGCGGAACTACACCGCCGGCCCCTGAGAGGCGACCGAGACGACATGGCGGACGGACGACGCGTCGTCGATGAGGTCGAGCATGCAGTGGGCGACGTCGGCGCGGGTGGTGCTGAGCCCTCCCCTGAGGTTGAGGTCCCGGGCGGTGCGGTAGCGGCCGGGGTGCTCGGTGTCGAGCAGGCGGGAGGGGCGCACGATCGTCCAGTCCAGGTCGGAGGCGCGCAGCAGCTCCTCGGCCTGGGCCACGTCGGCGTAGGAGTGGCGGAACAGGCGTTGCACGATGAGCGGCTTGAGCACGTACCGCGTGAAAACGCCGTCGCCCGCGTCGGCGACCAGGCCGCTGGCGCTGACCAGCAGCATGCGGCGGACCTGCGCCTGGGTCATGGCCTGGATGATCGAGGTGGTGCTGGCGCTGTGGACGGTGGTGGGGCCGCGATCGCGCGTGCCCATCGCGGACAGCACGGCCCCGCAGCCCTTGACCGCCGGGACGATGGCGTCGGGGTTCATCACGTCGGCTTCGACGACGTCCAGCCGCCCGCGCAGTTCGGCGGGCAGCCGGGACGCGTCGCGTACGACGGCGGTGACCTCGTGGCCGAGACCGAGGGCCTGACGCAGGAGCTGCAGGCCGATGCCGCCGGTCGCGCCGAAGATCGCGAGTCTCATCAGTGTCGCCCCTCTCGGTGGGTGAGTATTCACTCACCCTACCTCGCGGGGACGGATCAGGCGAAGACCGTCCCCGCCTCCCAGGGGCTTTGATCTCCCGGGCCGCCGGGTGATAAAAGGTTGATTGGTGCGATTCCAAGGTGCGGCGGTGACAGCCCGCCGGTTCTGCCGGTTCCGGCGGGACGACTCGGTGCGACTCCGGGCCACGCGGTGACACCCCGCCACCTCTCGGGCCTGTCCGGCCCCTGGTTCCTGCTGTCGAGAGGTGGTATCGCATGTTCACCGGAAATATCCAGGAAATCGGCACGGTGGTGGCCGTCGACAAGGCGCGCATCGCGGTCAGCGCTCCCGGGGCCGCCGCGGGCGCGCCAGGTTCGATCTGCCTGAACGGCGTGGGCCTGACCGTCCTCCGGACCGCGCACGAGACGCAGCCGCTGGAGGCCGGGCTGTCGGCGGAGACCCGGCGCAGATCGACCCTCGACCAGATCAGGCCGGGCACGCGGGTCAACGTGGAGACCCCGTTGACGCTGGGCGACCCGCTCGCTGGCCACCTGGTCCAGGGCAACGTGGACGCCGTGGGCAAGATCGTGCGGATCGATGACGAGGGGGTCGCGCGGCGCTTGTGGATCAAACCGCCCGAGCGCTTCCTCTCGCTGGTCGTCGCGAAGGGGCAGATCGCGGTCGACGGCGTCAGCCTGACCGTCGCCGAGGTGGCCCGCGACCGGTTCTCGGTGGCGCTGATCCCGCTGACGCTGCAGGCCACCACGCTGTCGGAGCTGTCCGTCGGCGATCGGGTGAACCTGGAGCCCGACCTGGTCGTCCGCCTGGCCCGCCGCCGCCTGCCCGACCTGGCGAAGTCGGTGACCGAGGTGGTCGCGGCGCTTCCCTGGGCCGGACGGCTCTCGGGCGCGCGCGGCGTGCAGCAGGCGCTCACGCAGCTCGCCGCCGGAGGAGCCGTGGTGATCTGGGACCCCGAGCGGGAGGGCGAAGGCGACGTGGTGTTCGCGGGGGCCCGGCTGCGCCCGGAGGCGTTCACGTTCCTGCTCACCCAGGTGTGCGGCCATCCGACCGTGCCCTGCGCGCCCGAGGTCCTTGACCGGCTGGAGATCGGCCCCGTCCCCGGCCCCGGCGACCGGCACGGCACCCGCCCGCACATCCCCGTGGACCTGACCTCCGGGACCGGCACCGGGGTGTCGGCCGTCGAACGCGCCGCGACCGTGCGCCGCCTGGCCCATCCGGACGCCAGGCCGGCCGACTTCCTGCGGCCGGGACACGTCTTCCCGCTGGCCGCCCGCCCTGGAGGGCTGGCCGAACGCGCCGGACACACCGAGGCGACCGTGGCCATGTGCGTGGCGGCCGGGCTGCCGCCCGTCGGGGTGTGCTGCGAGGTCATGAACCCCGACGGCACCATGGCCGACGCCGCCGACCTGGAGATCGCCGCCCTGCGCTGGGGCCTGCCCCTGCTGGACGTAGCCGACCTCGGGAAGCACCTGTGACCGGCAATCCGTACGAGTCGATCGGGCTCGGCTACTCCCACCACCGCCGCCCCGACCCCCGGATCGCCGGCCTGATCGACCAGGCCCTGGGGCCCGCCCGGACGGTGATCAACGTGGGCGCCGGGACCGGCTCCTACGAGCCGCGCGGCCGGCAGGTCACCGCCGTGGAGCCGTCCACGGTGATGATCGAGCAGCGTCCCCCTGGCTCCGCGACGGTCGTCCAGGGCTATGCCGAGTCCCTGCCCTTCCCCGACCGGTCGTTCGACGCCGCGATGGCGATCCTTACCGTCCACCACTGGACCGACGCGGCCGCGGGCCTCGCCGAGCTGCGCCGGGTGTCCGCCCGGCAGGTCGTCCTCACCTGGGACCCGGCCGTCACGGCACGATTCTGGCTGGTCGCGGAGTACCTCCCGGAGATCGCCGAAGCCGACGCCCGGCTTGCCGCCCTCGAGGTCGTCGAGGCCCACCTCGGGCGTGACGGCACGCCGGTGACCGTCGTCCCGGTCCCGGTGCCGGCCGACTGCACCGACGGGTTCCTGGGCGCGTACTGGCGACGCCCGCACTGCTATCTCGACCCGCAGGTCCGCGCCGCCGTCTCCGCGCTGGCGACCCTCGACCAGGAGCGGGTCGAGGATGCGATGCGGCGCCTCGCCGCCGACCTCGCGACCGGGCGCTGGCACGAACGCCACCGGGCTCTTCTCGGTGCAGGCACCCTCGACCTCGGCTACCGCCTGGTGGCAACCGCCGCCTGATGGTGCTCGGCGCTCAGGGCCGGACAGCCGTCGGCACGAGCACCAGAGCGTCGCCGGTGATGCGGCGCACCGCTGCTGCCTTGATTGCCGCTAAAGCCCGGAGAATGTCCGGTTACTGACCTGGTCAGGCGCGTTTCCGCAAGACACAATCAGTGCGGTGTATCGCCCCTGATCATCGACACCGGCTGGCGGCCGAGCTTCGGGAAGATCACAAAGCACTTGGAGGTGCAGCGATGGACACATCCGCGTATGTGAAGGCCGTTGTCGAGCAGACGAGCACGTTTGCCGATTGGGTGCACGGCAGGGATGCGGCGGCCCCGGTGCCGACCTGTCCGAAGTGGACGCTGGCCGATCTTGTCGACCATGTCGGCGGGACACAGCGTATGGTGGCCATGCTCGTGGGTGAGCAGATGACCGAGCCGAGCAGGGCGTTCGCCGGCTACGTTCCGGGTCCGACCGATTCGGGCCAGTGGCGCGCCTGGCTGAACGACGGCGCGGCCGAGGCGAGCCAGGCGTTCGCATCGGCCGCCGATGACACGCCGGTGTGGGATCCGTCGGGCGGCGCCGCAGGCGTGCCGTTCTGGTCACGTCGGCTGTTCGGCGAGGCTTGCGTGCATCGCGCGGACGCGGCTGCGGCGCTCGGCATGCCGTACGAGTTGGCGCCGGAGCTTGCCGTTGCGGCCATCGAGGACTGGCTGGACACGATGGCGTCCCGTGGCTATTGGGAGAACAGGGCGGGCTTCGCCGATGCGATGCGCGGAGGCGGTCAGACTCTGCATTTCCACGCAACCGACGCGCCTGGGGAGTGGGTGGCACGCCGGGAACCGGACATGGTCGTGCTGGAGCGTACGCACACCGAGGCAGACGTCGTGGTACGCGGCCCAGCCGCCGAGCTCCTGCTCGTGATCAGCAGGCGTCGCCCGCTGGATGCGGCTCCCACGCTGGAATTGCAGGGGGATCGGGCGCTGCTCGACCACTGGATCGAACACATGGACTGGATCACCGGCTGAGCCACGCTTGGATGCCACCTCGTAGAGCGCAAGCCCGACGAGCCAGCCGTGGCCCAGCGGGTGCGCCGCAACTCGCTGCTCGGTTCGGTGGGCCTCCCTGAGATGACCAACCCCGAGCCGGGGCCCGCTCCTCGAAGTCACGGTAAATGTGCACTGGGATGATCTGCCGAGCGCAAGCCCCGTGGGAGGCGGAGGGTGGCGACGGCGCCGCCGTCGGGGGCGTTGGCCAGGGTCAGGTCGGCGCCGATGACCTGGGCCTGGCCCAGCGCGATCGTCAGCCCGAGCCCGTGGCCACGGCCGCGTTCGGCGGCGCCCGTGCGGAAGCGGCTCGGGCCGTCGGCGAGGAGCTCAGGAGGGAAGCCCGGCCCCCGGTCCCGGACCTCGATCACGTGGTCCCGGACCGTGATCTCCACCGGGGGCGCACCGTGGCGCTGGGCGTTGAGGACGAGGTTGGCGAGGATGCGGTCCAGGCGGCGCGGGTCGGTCTCGGCCACCGGGTTCCCCGAGGCCGTCACGCGGGTCTCGACCCCCACCCGGGCCGCGGACTCCTCGGCCACCTCGGCCAGCGGCACCCGTACGCGCTCGGCGACCTCGGCGCCCGTGTCCAGCCTGGAGACCTCCAGCAGGTCCTCCACCAGCGAGCGCAGCACCCGGACCCGGTCGCGTACCAGATCGGTGGCCTCGCTCTCCTCCAGCAGCTCGACCGCGGCGACCAGCCCCATCAGCGGGGTTCGCAGGTCGTGGGCGACATCGGCGGTGAAGCGCTGCTCGGCCAGCAGCCGGTGCTGCAGGCTCGCCGCCATGGAGTCGACGGCGGCGGAGATGCCGGCGATCTCGTCGCGCCCGCCCCACCGGGAGAGGCCGCGGCGGTCCGGGGCGACACGGGCGTCCAGGTCGCCGTCCGCGATCCTGCGGGCGGTGGCGGCGACCCGGCGCAGGCGCCGGTTGGCCAGCTCGGCAATGCCCATCGAGACCGGCAGCACCACGGCGAGCGCGGTCAGCGCGGCCCGGACCATGGCGCGGTCGAGGGCACCCAGCCCGCGCATGTCCGAGGTCATGTCGATCTTCGGGGCGGCCACGAGCCCGTCGCCCACCGGCCGCGCCGCCCACATCCACCGCTCTTCGGCCCGCAGGTCGTCGTACCAGGTGGCGGGCGACTCGACGGCCAGCCGCGCGCGCAGGGGCGGGGGCAGCTCGTCCACACTCATGATCGACTCGGTGTACGGGACCAGTCCCTCCTCGGGAGGAGCGTCCCTGCGGTGCTTGTCGGCGACCTCCGCGGCCGACACCAGCGCCCGCTCCTCACCCAGCCGCATCGTGCGCTCGAGCGTCGTGCGGTGGACCAGGATCCCGACCACGGTCACGATCGCGCAGCAGGCCAGCGTGATCAGTGCCGCCAGCTTCCAGCGCAGCGAGCCCAGCATCACGACCTGCGCAGCTTGTAGCCGAACCCGCGCACCGTCTCGATCCGGTCCGTGCCGATCTTCCTGCGCAGCCGCTGCACGCAGAGGTCGACCACGCGGCTGTCGCCGTCCCAGCCGTAGTCCCACACGTTACGCAGCAGCGTGGCGCGCTCCAGCACGATCCCCGGATTGGCGGCGAACTCCAGCAGCAGGCGCAGCTCGGTCGGCGCCAGCTCGACCAGCCGCCCGCCGAGCCGTACCTCCAGCGCGGCCGGGTCCACCGTCAGCTCCCCGAACGTCAGCACGCCCGACGAAGGGGCAGGAGCAGCGGTACGGCGCAGCAGCGACCTGATCCGGGCCACCAGCACCGGGATGTCGACCGGTTTGACCACATAGTCGTCGGCACCGGCCTCCAGGCCCGACACCACGTCCAGCGAGTCGCCGCGCGCCGACATCATCAGGATCGGCACCTGGCTGGACTCCCTGACCCTGCGGCACAGGCCGATGCCGTCCAGGCCGGGCAGCATCACATCCAGCAGCAGGAGGTCGTGGCCGCCCGCCCGGGCCGCCTCCAGGCCGCTCAGCCCGTCGGCGACGGTGGTCATCCGGTAGCCGTAGCGTTCCAGGGCCAGGCCGAGGGACTCACGGATCACCGCGTCATCTTCGACGAGCAGCAGGGATGTCATGAAAGGGCACCATATCTAGCGAAGTGCGTTGACCGGTTCCATGCGAGCGGCGCGCAGGGCCGGGTAGAGGCCCGCGAGCAGCCCGACGACGGCACCGGCGGCAGGCGCCATGAGGGCCAGCCGTACGTCCATGACCGGCGTCCACTGCTTGACGGCGCAGACCGCGACGATCACGACGATCCCTCCGGAAGCGCCGATGACTCCGCCGGTCAGCCCGGTGAGGGTGGACTCCAGCAGGAACTGCGCGGCGATGTGGCGGCGGGCGGCGCCGAGGGCGCGGCGCAGGCCGATCTCGGCGACGCGTTCCATCACGGTCACCAGCGTGACGTTCGCGATGCCGACCGCGCCGACCACCAGGGAGACCAGCCCGAGGATCAGGAAGAGGGCGTCGACGTCGCCTTCCACCGCATCGCGGGCCCTGGTGGGGCTGGGCGGCGAGCCGACCTGGAGAAGCGCCTCGTTGCCGGGGCTGAGCGCGGCCGGGGCCTGCCTGGCGATCAGTTCCGCGGCGCCGAGGCCGGTGTTGATCAGGACCCGGGTCACGGTGCTCAGGCCGTAGCGCCTGCCGACGGACGGCGGCAACATGACCGCGCTCGCGAGGCTCTTCTCGCGTCGCAGATCGCCGAGGACGCCGATGACGGTGTACGCCTGCGTGCCGATGAAGACGGCCGGAGCCCGGGTCAGCCGGGTGATGCCCAGCAGCTCGGCCGCGTGCCGGCCCAGCACGACGACCTTGTCCCCGCGGGCGATGTGCCCGGCGTCGAAGTAGCGGCCCTCGATCATCCTGCCTTTGACCGCGGCGGGCAGGTCAGGGCTGCTGGAGACCACGGTCAGGGTCTGGTCGGTGATCCGGGTGGGGTCCACGATGTCGTTGGAGCGGACGCTGAGGTTGGCGCTCTGCTTCGACTCTGCGAGGGCGGCGGCGGAGACCACGCCGCGCAGCCGGGTCACCCGGCCGATGTCGGCCCAGTCGACCAGCGGGAACGGGTTCTCCGGGACCTCGACCGTGACGGAGGTGGCGGTGAGCTCGTCGAAGCGGCCGACGATCTGGTTGCCCGCCGTCGCGGCGACGCCCAGGGTGACCACGAGCGTGGTGATGCCCAGCACGGTGCCCAGCGTGGTCAGCGCCGAGCGCACCGGGCGGGCCAGCAGCCCCGCCACGGCCTCGTTCAGCAGGTCGCGAGGGTGCACGTCTACTCCTCCGTGAGGACGCCGTCGGTGATGCGCACCCGGCGCGCGGCCCGGTCGCTCACGTCGGTCTCGTGAGTGATGACCACGATGGTCATCCCCTGGGCGCGCAGCTCGTCGAACAGGTCGAGCACGGCGTCGGTGTTCCTGCTGTCGAGGTTGCCGGTGGGCTCGTCGCACAGCAGCAGCGACGGTTCGCCCATGAGGGCGCGGGCGATGGCGGCGCGCTGCCGCTCACCGCCGGACAGCCTGCCGGGCAGGAAGTCCACCCGGTGCGACAGCCGTACCCGCTCCAGGGCCCGCAGCGCGCGTTGCCGCCGCCCGGCGCGCGGTGCCGCGCCGTAGACCTCGGCCAGCATGACGTTCTCCAGCACGCTGCGGTGCGGCAACAGGTGGAAGGACTGGAAGACGAAGCCGATCCGGCTGCCGCGGATGGTGGTCCGCACGCCGTCCTTCAGGGTGGTGGTCTCGATGCCGTCGAGCCGGTAGCTGCCGCTGGTCGGCCGGTCGAGCAGGCCGAGCGTGTTGAGCAGCGTGGACTTCCCGGACCCCGAGGGGCCAACTATGGCGACATAGTCCGATTTTTCAACTCTTAGGGTGACGGCGGAGAGCGCTCTGACGGGAGGGTCGGCGGGGAACTCCTTGGTCAGGCCGTCGAGCAGGATGACCGGCTCAGGCACTGTTGATCACCACCAGGTCGCCCGGCTTGAGCCCGCCGGTCACCTCCACGGCTCCGTCGGCGGACAGGCCGGTGCGTACCTCGACCTCCTTGGTCCGGTCGGGGGCGATCTCCACCTGCACCCGGGCCCGGCCGTCCGCGGCGGTGACGACCGCCGCGGCGGGGACCACGAGCACCTCCCGGTCGGTGGCGCCGATGGTCACGCGAACCGTGACGGGCGCGCCGGCGAGCTTCTTGAGGCCCTTCATCGACGTGGGGGTGATCGTCACCGGCACGGCGCCCTTCGCGTCGCGTCCGCCGAGGGAGGTCACCGTGCCGGGGACGGTCCTGCCGGCCTCGGTCTCGATGCTCGCGTTCAGGCCGGATTTCACCCGCTCGGCCTCGGCCACGTCCACCGAGCCCGAGACCACGAACGAGGCGCTGGTCACCGTGGCGACCGACTTGTCCACCAGGTCGCCCGCCTTGACGGCCGGCTTGTGCAGGCGGGCGGGCAGCCTGGGCAGGAAGACGACCTCTCCCGGCGGTACGGTGACGCCGTAGGTGCGGGAGAACTCCGCCAGCAGCGCCCGTGCCGCGGCCAGGTCACGCTGGGCGTTGGCCACCTTCAGCTTGACGGGCGAGAGCTGCCTGGCCTGCCTGAGCGCCTGCTCGGCGGTGGCGACCGCCTCGCGCGCCAGCCGGACGTTCTTCCCCAGCTCGGTCAGCCGCGCGGCCCGCGTGATCCCGGCCTCCTTCAGTACGCGCTCCAGCGCCGACCTGGCGGCGGCCAGATCCGCTCGGGCGTTGGCGACCCGGAGCTCGAGCAGGCGGGTGTCGGCGGGCGGCCCGGCCGTGGCACTCATCGTGGGGCTGGGCCCGAGGCTGGGCGCGGCGGTGGGCGTCGCGGTGGCCTGGGCGAGCTCCTGCTGGGCCGCCAGCAGCTTCTCCTCGGCCGCCCGTACGGCGCTCTCGGCGGCCTCGAGCTTGGCCTCGTCCTCGGTGGTACGGTCCTGCGCCCGCGCGTTCCCGAGCGCCTGTTCGGCCTCCTTGAGATCCTGCCGGGCACCGGCGAGCTTGAGTTTCAGCGGGAGCACGTCCTTGCCCTGGTCAAGGGCCATGCGCTCGGTCGCGAGCACTTCCTGGGCGGTCCGTACGGCCCGGCGCAGGTCGTCGCGCTTCTGCCGGAGCTCCAGGGTGGGCTGCTGCGCCTCATAGCCCTTCTTGGCGTAGAAGCGCGACATCGCGGCGACGGTCGCCCGGTCGAACACGCCGGTCGCGGGCGCGCGGTGACCGAGCCTGCGCAGCGCCTTCTGCAACTGCTCGACATCGGCCCCCTTGGCGCCGGAGACGATGCTGCGGTGCATCGGCACCGTGCCGGAGAAGACGAACACGGGGCGCCCGTTCACCTCCATCATCACCGCGCCCTCCGCCAGGGTGCCCCGCCGGGGAGCGCGGGTCGCGCGCTGGATGGTTTCGCCGCCGCCCACCACTCCGGCCAGCGACACCGGATAAGGCGAGCCGTACTCCAGCGTGCCGCTGACGACGACGGTGGCGACCAGCTTGCGCCGCTCGACCGCGACGGTGACCAGCGACGGTCTGGGCGGCTTGCGCGCCGCCGCCTCGTCGGCCGGGGAGCGCAGCAGGGCGGCCACTCCCCAGCCGGTCCCCGCGACCGCCAGGACCACGGCCAGCACGAGCAGCAGCTTTCCGCGAGGGGTGCGCATCACCGCTCTTGGAACCCGTACTTCACCCTGGCCTCGTTGGTGAGCCGCTTCTGCAGGGGGATGAAGGCGGCGTAGAAGTCCTTGCCGCATTCCAGGTCGACCAGCGCCGACTTGATCTCCCTGGCGAGGTACGGCCTGGCGGCCTCCGCCGTGACGGTGCCCGCCTTGCCGAGCCGGTCGGCCTGCTCGCTCCAGAGCACCACGCCGCGGCCGCTCAGCGCGACCGGCTTCTCGGAGGTCACCCGCTCGCCCTTGGACTTCAGGCACTCGGCAAACGGCGCGGCGAGCTCCAGCAGCTTGGGGTCGCCGTCGAGAGTCTTGTCGATGTTCTCGATCTCCGTGGCCATCTGGTCCTGGTAGTCGGCGACCGAGGTGGCTTTGAGGCCGTTCACCTGCCGGAGGGCGGTGACCCGGCACTCGTTCAGGGTCTTGAGGTAGGCGTCCCGCCTGGCGCCGGAGAGGCCGTCGATCGTCGCCTGGTTGGGGTCCGGGGCCTGTGTCTCCGGCGGCTTCGGATAGACGACGGCGGAGAAGACGCCGAAGCCGTTCTTGCCGCGCTCGGCCTTCATCGCCGCGTAGTCAGCGGGGTTCGCCTCTGACTTCCTGGGCGGGCTGACCGAGGGGGTGTAGGTGAAACCCTTCTGCTTCATGCAGGTGGCGATGACGGTCTCGCGCTCGCGGGCCTTGTCCATCGTGGCACCGCCACCGCCGTCGGCCGCGGGGGCCGGGTCTCCCCCGCAGCCGGTCAGCACCGCCAGACCGAGCAGGCCACACATCAGCACACGCATCGGGGACTCCTTCCCGGTGACTCACGCCGCCCTTCGCGACGCCGTGGCCACTTTGGAGCCCTCTCCCGGCCGATCTGTATTGGCCGGGTATCCGCGCGTGCTCAGCCGTGTATCCGCCGCGTATCAACGCTCCGGTTCGGGGGCGTAGAAAGCGGTGGTGGCGGCGACGGCGGCGGCGACCTCGTCGGGCTCGCCGCCCGCGGCCAGGTGGGCCTCGCCCCAGGCCCGGCTGCTCTCGGTGATGTAGCGCCGCCCCTCACTGGTCTCGTGGAAGGTGGCCGCGTCGACCCCTGTGTCGCCACCGGTCGACAGGTGCAGGGCCAGGCCCAGCAGCGCCAGGTCCCAGCCCACGCCGGTCGCGCCCGGCCCGAACCGCCCCCAGAACTCCGGCGGCACCTCGGCGCTGTGGCGCAGCTCGAACAGGGTGCCGCCGTCCTGGGCGGACAGGTGCACCTCGACCTCGGAGAAGCCGGGGTTCTCGCCGAACAGCCAGCTGACCTTCAGCAGGCTGGGCGGCTCGCAGCGCAGGATCTCCCCGCCCGCGTTGCCCTGGAGCTGGTACGTCCCCCCGACCCGGAGGTCCCCGCTCACCGGCAGGAACCAGCGGGACAGGCGCTCGGCGTCGGTGCAGGCGTCCCAGACGTCCTCGACCTCGGCGTCGTAGTGCCGTCGCAGCACCACGCTCTTGACGTCGCCGTCCTTCACCTCGCGCTGCGCCTTGAGCAGCTCGTCCACGATATCCATCAGGTGTCCTTTTCGTTCATGCGGCGCTCGCGCTTGCCGCGGGCCAGCTCCGTCGCCAGCGCGTCCAGTCGTTGGGTCCAGAAGCCCCGAAATCGCTCCAGCCAGAGATCGACCTCCTGCAGCGGCCCCGGCTCGACGGCGTAGAGCCGCCGGGTGCCCTGGGCTCGTACGCTGGCGAAGCCGTTGTCGCGCAGCACCCGCAGGTGCTGGGAGACGGCCGGTTGGGAGATGCCGAACTCGCGCTGGATGACGCCGGTGAGCTCTCCCGAGCTCTGCTCACCGGCGGCGAGCAGCTCCAGGATCCGCCGCCGGACCGGATCGCCGAGGACGTCGAATGCGTGCACGACCTGATTGTTCAGGATGGGCTTATATAAGTCAAACCTGGGGTAAGCCCGCGCTCAGTCGTCCAGGCCGCGGGCGCTCAGGGCCTCGCCGAGCGCGTCGGCGTGCCGGAGGGAGCCGACCACCAGCGGCACGGCGAAGGCCCGGAAGCTGCGTTCGACACCCCTGGCCCGCTGGGCCTCCCGGACGCGGGTGGCCAGCGCGGCCACGACGGGCACGCTGCGTACCGTCAGCGACAGCAGCAACGACAGCCGGAACGGGTCCAGCCCCACGAACCTGGCCGGTGACAGGCAACGCTCCAGCGCCGACATCATGGCCGAGGTGCGGGTGGTGAGCGTGACCAGCCCGGCCAGCGCGACCGCGAGGACCACGCGCAGCGTCGTGGACACCGCCCCCGGCAGGTCCACGAGCACCCACTGCATCCCGAACAGCCCCACCGCGAACCACCGCACCGGCCTGACCTGGGCCCACGCCGCCGCCACGCCGACCCCGGACAGCGCGTACAGACCGGCCGCCACGACCGCCGCACCGGCCAGCGCGAGCGGCGAGCTCAGCAGCACCAGCCCCGTGCACGCCAGCGCCAGCCCCGCCAGCTTGGCGCCGGCCGGGAGCCGGTGCAGCGGCGAGGAACCGGGGACGTAGGCGCCGGTGAGGCCGTTCACGACATGATCTTCCGGTAGTGGGTGATGGCCTCGTCGGGGGTGCCGTCGGCGACGACGCGGCCCTGGTCGAGCACCAGGACGCGGTCGAAGTCGGCCAGCAGCGGCAGGTCGTGGCTGACCACCAGCACCTGTTGCGGCAGCTCGCGCAGCAGATCGGCGACCTGGCGGGAGTGGCGCAGGTCCAGCAGTGTGGTCGGCTCGTCCATGACGAGGATGTCCGGTTCGAGCACCATGACCGAGCACAGGGCGAGCAGCTGCTTCTGGCCTCCCGACAGGTGGTGGGCGGGGTGGTCGGCGTGCCCGGCCAGGCCGTACCGGCTGAGCACGTCGTGCACGCGCCGCTCGACCTCCTCGCGCGCCAGGCCCTTGCGGCGCAGGGAGAAGGCCACGTCCTCGGCCACGGTGGGCATCACGATCTGCGCGTCCGGGTCGGTGAACAGGAACCCGACGCCCCGCCTGATCTTGGCGGCGTGGCGGCGGGTGTCGAGGCCGAGCACGGTGACGCTGCCCGAGGTGGGCAGGGCCAGGCCGTTGATCAGGCGGGCGAAGGTGCTCTTGCCCGAGCCGTTGGCGCCGACCACGCCGATCCGCCGCTCGGGCAGGGCCGCGGTGACGCCGTTGAGGACATCGCGGGCGCCGAGGCGTACGCGCACGTCGGCGAACTCGATCACGCCCGCGCTCCGTCCCGGCCGGTGCCGACCACCTCGAACAGGGCGGCCACGCCGAGCCCGCCGCCCACCGCGGCCGTCGCCAGGCCCAGCGTCCCCGGCGGGGCTCCCCCGCGCACGAGGCGCCCGAACAGCCGGGTCACCACGACTGCGCCGGTGGCGCCCCAGGGATGCCCCAGGGCCAGCGCACCGCCGTCGGCGCACACCCGATCGTCGTCCAGGGCGTCGATCCCGAGCGCGTCGGTGACGGCCAGCACCTGCGCCGCGAACGCCTCCACGATCTCCACCGCCGCGACCTGTTCCAACTCCACCCCCGCACGCGCCAGCACCCGCCGCACCGCCGGCACCGGACCCCACCCGGGCAGCTCGGGATCGCACCCGACGACAGACCCGGCCACCAGCCGCATCCCCGGCAGGCCCGCGCGCAGCCGCTCGGGCACGATGGCCACGGCCGCGGCGCCGTCGCTGACCGGGGAGGAATTACCGGCCGTCACTGTACCGTCCGCCACGAAGGCCGCGGGCAACCGGGCCAGCGACGCCGCCCGCAGCGGCCGGGGCCGCTGGTCGTCGCGGCGCTCGCCGATCGGGACGATCTCCTCCTTGAACCGGCCCGCCTCGCGGGCGGCCAGCGCCCTGGCGTGGCTGCGGCAGGC
>NZ_JBSFTC010000269.1:0-15494 GCF_053590415.1 Nonomuraea sp. NPDC003201 | reverse complement strand
GGAGCCCGCGACGGAGCCCGCGTCGGAGCCCGCGTCGGGGTCCGCGACGTGGTCGAGGAGTGCCCCGGCCGCCGCGACCGCCGCCGACATCGACGCCACGTCGTAGGCCACGGCCTGGTCCCGGTCCGCGGAGGCGACGTGGGCGGCGGCCCTGCCGACGACGCCCCGCAGCGCCTCCACGACGGCACCCGCGCGGCCGGGCCCGGTCATCTCACGCACGGCCGGCGCCTTCCCCGAACTCGATCGCCAAGGTGCTGTGGGGCTCCTCGTCCTGGCCGAACACGCCCAGCGTGGCCGCGTCGATCCGCCGCAGCAGCGCCGGCCGGCCGCAGAACAGGGGCCTGCGGTTCCGGTGCCGCATCCGCGCCACGGGAGCGCCGTACCCCTCCAGGCGCAGGACCTCCGCCAGGGCGAGCGTCATCAGGGGCCCGTGCACCACCAGGCCGGGATAGCCCTCGACGCGGGTGGCGTACGGCCAGTCGTAGTGGATCCGGTGAGGGTTGGACGTCGCCGCGCTGAACCGCATCAGCAGCGTCGGGTCCGTGGCGAACCGCCAGGCCCCCTCCCCCGCCCGGGCGAAAGGCGCGCCGGCGGGCGCCAGGGCCGCCGCGGGCCCGGCCGGAGCGGCTTCTTCCGGGACGGCCCCGGCCTCCCGGTAGATGAGGTCCTGCCGTTCCTCGACGGCGAGCCGGTCGTGCTCGTCGTACAGCCGGATGGTGACGACCACGACGACCAGCCGGCCCGAGCGCCCCGGCTTCTCGGTGACCGACTCGACACGCGCCTCGCGGCGTACCGTGCTCCCCACCGCGAGCGGGGCGTGGAAGGCGACCTCGCCGCCCGCGAACATCCGCCGCGGCAGCTCCACCGGGGGCAGGAACGACCCGCGCGCCGGATGGCCGTCCGCGCCGAGCACGGACGAGACGGGCCAGCGGGCCAGGGCGAGCCAGTGCCACAGCGGCGGCAGCGCGTCTCCCGGGCCGACCGCGGGCGTGCCGTCGTCGAACAGCGCCGACAGCGCGGCGACCGGGCCGGGGTCCACCGTCTCCCGGGTGGTGAGGGTGTGCGGCTCCCAGCTCACGTGGACCTTCCCCGCGTCGTCCGGATGACGCCGTTCTTCCGCAGCTCCGCCAGCTCCGCGGCGGACAGGCCGAGCTCGGCCCGCAGCACCTCCTCGGTGTGCCCGCCGACCTCCGGCGACGCCTCAGGAGGCGCCTGCTCGCCGGCCATCACCAGCGGCGAGCCCGGCGCCCAGTGCTCGCCGACCCCGGGCTGGGCGACCTTCCCCATCAGCGGGTTCCCGGGCAGCGTCGCGGCCAGCTCCGTAAAACTCCGGTACGTCGACCACAGCACGCGGGTGGCCCGCAGCGCCTCGCACGCCTCGGCGAGCGTACTGGTCTCGAACCAGCTCGCGATCAGGTCGCCGAGCACCCTGCGGTGCCGGTAGCGCTCGGACTCCGCGCCGAAGTCCACCCCGAGGGCGGCGGCCAGCGCGGAGACCACGCCGGTGAGGCCGGTGGCGGCGAGGAGGTCGCGCCAGTGCCGTTCGGTGAGCGCCACGACCATCAGCCGCCCGCCGTCGGCGGTGGCGAAGTCCCGGCCGAAGGTGCCGTAGACGTGGTTGCCGATCCGCTCGCGCGAGGTGCCGTTCAGCTGCGCCTCGGCGAGGTAGCCGAGGCTTCCGGCGGTCGCCAGGGCGACGTCCTCCAGCGCCACCCGCACCTGCTGCCCCTCCCCCGTGAGTACGCGGTGCCGCTCCGCGGCCAGCAGCCCGACCGCCAGGTAGAGGCCGGCGGCCAGGTCCCAGGCGGGCACCACGCCGTTCACCGGCTGCCCGGCGTCCTCCGGACCGGTCAGCAGCGGGAACCCGGTCGCCGCCTGGACCGTGTAGTCCACCGCGGTCCCGCCGTCGCGGCGGCCGGTGAGCAGCACGTGGATCACGTCGGGGCGGCGGGCCCGCAGCGCCTCGAAGGTCAGCTCCGGGTGCCGGTCGGCGTTGCTGATCACGATCCCGCCGCGCCGTCCCCCGCCGACGACCAGGTCGGCGACGAGCCGGCGCCCGTCCTCGGCGGACAGGTCCACCTCGACGGCGCGCTTGCCCTTGTTGAGGCCCGACCAGTACAGGCTCGTCCCGCTCTCGGCCAGCGGCCAGCGCGTACGGTCGGGAGCCCCGCCGATCGGCTCGACCCTGATCACGTCGGCGCCCAGCTGCGCCAGCGTCATCCCGCACAGCGGCGTGGCCACGTAGCTGGAGAGCTCGACGATCCGCAGCCCGCCCAGCGGCCGCGCGGCATCCTTGCTCAACGGGTGGTCCCGATCACACACCCGACCAACCTAACCGAACCGCTCACATCGGGCCCTCGCTAACATCCGTCTCGGACAACCCAGAAAGGCACGGCATGAGCGAGCACCCCCTGTGGCCCACGACCGGCGAGGCGACCATCACCGCCTTCCCCGTACGGAACGACGGCCCGAGCCCGGCCGTCGTGGTCCTCCCGGGCGGCGCCTACCACCACCTCGCCGACCACGAGGGCGCGCCGGTCGCGCGCTGGCTCAACTCGCTGGGCATCGCGGCGTTCGTCGTGCGCTACCGGATCGCGCCGCATCGCCACCCGCTGCCCCTGCTCGACGCCGCCAGGGCGGTGCGCTGGGTGCGGCACCACGCCGCCTCGACCGGCGTGGACCCGGCCCGCGTGGGGGTGCTCGGCTTCTCGGCGGGCGGCCACCTGGCCGGGCTGCTCGCCACCGAGGCGGGCTCCATGCTGCCCGAGGGCCCGCACGACGCCGTCGACCGGGCCGATCCCCGCCCCGGGCTCGCCGTGCTCTGCTATCCCGTCGCCGCGCTCACCGGACCGGCCGCCCACCAGGGCTCGGCCGCCAACCTGCTCGGCCCGGACGCGCCCGGGTCCGTACGCTCGGAGCTGTCGCTCGGCGACCGCGTCGGCCCGGCCACGCCGCCCATGTTCCTGTGGCACACGGCCGACGACGAGGCGGTCCCCGTCGAGAACACCTTCCAGGTGGCCCGGGCGCTCGCCCGCCACCGGATCCCCCTGGAGGTGCACGTCTATCCCAGCGGCCGGCACGGGCTGGGGCTGGCCGAGGCCGATCCCGTCGTGGGCGACTGGACCGGCCGCTGCGCCGCCTTCCTGCGCGGCCGGGGCTGGTAGGGCTTACCCGCGCCAGATCCGCAGGTAGGCGTCGCGGTAGCCGCGCGGGTCCCAGGACGTGGCATCGTCGACGTTCGCCGTGGTGGTCAGGTGCACCGGCGTCACGTACCCGCTCGGCGGGTGCCCGGCGAACGCGCGGTTGAGCTCGTCGACGATCTGGCTGCCCTGCGCGTTCAGCGGCTCCGGGACGGTCGCGTGCTGGAACTGCCGGGCGCGGATCCGCTGGAACGCCGACGGGTCCCCGTCCCCGGCGCCGATGGAGTAGGGAGGCCCCTCCCCGGGCTTGCCGGCGGCGCGCAGCGCGGGAGCGGCGTCGGCGAAGTAGACGTCGTTGATGGCGACCGAGTACGTCCACAGGTCCCTGAAGCGGGGCAGCAGGGACGAGACCTCCTGCGGCGTGCGGGCGCCCGCGTCGGGGAGCGGGATGTTCTCGTACGACAGGAGCCGGACGCCGGAGCAGGTCGCCAGGGTCTGCTTGATGAGCCGGGACTTGTTCTCGGCGAACGGGACCGAGGAGTCGGTGAAGATCACCACGCCCGCCCGGCCGTTCGACCGGGCGATGATCCAGTACGCGCTGATCCGCGCGACGTCCTCCACCCGGCTGGTGACGTTGGTGAAGAGGCGGGGGTTCGCGCTGGGGCCCGGCGACTTGGTCGCGTGCCATCCCACGAGCTGGATCCCGGCGGCGTTGGCCTGCTTGACCTGCTGCGCCACCGACTCCGGGTCGAACCCGCCGATGACGATGCCCGACGGCCGGAGCGCGACCGCCTCGCCCAGGGCCACCCGGATCCCGGCGGGGGTGCCCTGGCCGTCGATCACGCGGAAGCCCCACCGTACGGACCGGGCGGCCGCCCGTACGGCGTCGGCGGTGCCGGCCACGCCGGGGTTGGTCATGGTCGAGGCCACGAAGACGATGCTCTTGCCGGGGACGGCGCGCGGCCCGCTCGTGGGACCGCCCCAGGGCACGTCCGTCGCCTCGGCGCGGGCGACCGCCCGCCTGGCGGTGTGCACCACGTCGTGGCACCCCCCTCCGAGGGCGGGTGGCGGGGTGCCGAGCGAGCAGCCGCCGGCGACCAGGACGAGGGCCACGAGGCGGGCGAGGTTCATGGAAGGCTCCGCACCCGGCCGGTGTGCGCCCGGCGCCGCGCGGAGTAGCCGGCCAGCCCGACGGCGACGAGCAGGGTGGCGCCGTTGAACAGCGGGGTGACCCAGAAGTCCGCCCCGAGCTGGCTGATGCCCGACAGCCCGATGGCCAGGACCGCGATGGCCACGACCGTGCCCCAGGGGTTGGCCCGCCCGGGCTTGATCGTGGTGGAGCCGAGCAGCGCGGCCACGAACGCCGGCAGCAGGTAGTCCAGCCCGACGCTCGGGTTGCCGATCTGCTGCTGGGCCGCGAGGAGCACGCCCGCGAAGCCGGTCACCAGGCCGGATCCGGCGAAGGCGAGGACGACGTACCGGCGGACCGGGATCCCGACCAGCTCCGCCGCCCGCGGGTTCGAGCCGATGACGTAGAGGTAGCGGCCCACGGGGAGCCGCTCCAGCGCGAGCCACAGCGCGGCGGCCAGGACGAGCACGTAGAACGCGGGCGCCGGCAGGCCGAGGAGCGTCGAGTCGTACAGGCCGGTCAGGCCCTCGGGCAGGCCCTGCGGGCCGGGGAAGATCCGGGCGCCATGGGTCACCCAGCCCGTGACGGCGTACAGGATGCTGCCGGTGCCGAGGGTCGCGATGAACGAGTCGATGCGCGCGAACTCCACCAGCAGGCCGTTGACCGCGCCGACCGCCGGCGCGCCGGCGAGCACGGCCAGGCAGGCCGCGGGCCACGGCCAGCCGGCGTTCACGATCAGCAGCAGCGTCATGACGTGCCACAGGCCCAGGCCGTAGCCGAGGGACAGGTCGAAGTTCCCGGTGATGATGGGGATCGTCGAGCCCAGCGCCAGGACCGCGATGATCGAGTAGGCGGAGACGATCGCGGTCAGGTTGGCCATGGTGGGGAACGTGTCCGGCAGGACGAGCGCGAACGCGGCGAACAGGATGACGGCCAGCGCGAGCAGCCCGTAACCGCCGATCAGCCTGCCGGCGGAGGGCCGTCTCCGGGGCGTGCGGTCGTCCGTCAGCAACGGCCCGTCCCTGGGGTGGCCGTGGCCGCCCGGGTGAGGGCGGCGACGGTGAGGGCGTCGCCGCTCAGCTCGGCCGTCACCGTCCCGCGCGCGAACACGAGCGCCCGGTCGCACAGGTTCGCGACCTCCTCGAAGTCGGCGGAGACCAGGAGCGCGGCGGCCCCGGCCGCCAGGGCCTCGTCGAGCAGCCGGAGGATCTCGGGTTTGGCGCCGACGTCGACGCCGGCCGTGGGCTCCTCCAGGATCAGGAGCCGGCGGCGGGCCCCGAGCCAGCGGCCGATCAGCACCTTCTGCTGGTTCCCGCCGGACAGGGCGGCGAACGGCGTCTCCGGGTCGGCCGGGCGGACGCGCAGGCGCTCGACGATCGTCGCCGTCTCGGCGCGCTCGCGGCGCGGGCTCAGCGGGCTCAGCGGCGATCGGCCGCGCGCGCCGGGGTTGGCCAGCAGGTTCTCCCGCACGCTCAGGTCGGCGGCGGCCCCTTCCTCCTGCCGGTCGCCGGACACGAAGCCGACCCCGGCGCCGACGGCCGCCGCGACCGAGGCCGGCCGGTACGGGCCGCCGCCGAGCAGCACGCGGCCCGCCGCCATGGGGTAGGCGCCGGCCAGCGCGCGGCCGAGGTCCGCGTGCCCGGCTCCCGTGAGCCCGACCAGGCCGAGCGCCTCGCCGGACCGCAGGTCGAACCCCACCGGGCCGGCCCGACCGGCACGCACGCCGTCCAGGCTCAGCAGGACCTCTCCCGGTCTGCGGACCCGGCGCCGCTGGGCCCTTTCCTCGCGCCCCACGATCTCGCGCACCAGATCGGCCGGGTCGCGACCGGCGAGCGGTCCCTGGCTGACGAGGTGTCCGTCGCGCAGGACGGCGACCCGGTCGGCGATCCGGTAGACCTCGTCCAGCCGGTGGCTGACGTACAGGATCCCGTGACCCCGGTCGCGGAGCGTGCGCAGGACGTCGAAGAGGCGCTCGCACTCGGCGGTGGACAGGGAGGCGGTCGGCTCGTCCAGCACGATGATCCGCGCGTGCGTGGCCAGCGCGCGGGCGATGGCGACCAGCGAGCGCTCCGCCCGCGTCAGGTGGGCGATCGGCTCGTCCGGGTCGAGGCGGGAGGCGACGATCCGGAGGGCGTCCACGCAGCGGCGGCGTACCGCGCGCCAGGAGATGAGGCCGCCGCGCCGGGCGTATCCCCTGCCGAGGGCGATGTTCTCCGCGACGGTCATCCACTCCACGAGGCCGAGGTCCTGATGGATGAACGCCATGCCGGCGGAGGCGGCCTGGCTGCCCAGCGGGTGGCCGGCCACGACGACCTCTCCCCCGTCGGCGTGGTGGACGCCGGCCAGGATCTTGATCAGCGTCGACTTGCCCGCGCCGTTGGCGCCGAGCAGGGCGAGCACGTCGCCGCGGCGGAGGTCGAGATCCACTCCGCACAGCGCGTGGATGCCGCCGAAGCTCTTGCGCAGCCCCCGGATCCGGACGAGCGGATCCGGGTCCGCCGCCGATCCCGGCCGGGGGCGCGGGTCACTCGCCATCGGGGCGGCGCGATTCCCACGCCTTGACGATCTGCGACCTGGACGAGAAGTTCAGCTTGCGCAGGACGTTCTCGACGTGGCACTCCGCGGTGCGCTGGGCGATGACCAGCGTCTCGGCGATCTGCTTGTTGCTCAGGCCCTTCGCGACCAGGCCGGCGATCTCCCGCTCCCTGCGGGTCAGGAGGGACGTGGCGTCGGACTCGGGCTGGGCGCTCTCCGCGCGCCGTGCGGGCTTCTCGTCCAGCGCGTACGCGGCGGCCTGCTCGAGGGTGAGCTCCGCGCCGCGGTCGAAGGCCGCCTTGAAGTTCCGCTCCGTGAGATGCCGCCGGAGGCCGGACTCGCACCGGTCGTGGGCGCCGACCAGGTGCCCGAGCCCGGGCAGCGACGTCCCGATCGACTGCCACACCATGTGGGCGGCGCCCAGCATCTGGGCGGCCTGCTCGTACCGCTCGTCGTCGGCCAGGATCCAGCCCAGCCCCTCCAGGCACTGGGCCAGGCCGAGGTGGTCGTTGCAGCGCACCTTGAGCCGCACGGCGTCCCGCATCATGGTCACGGCCTCCCGGAGCGCACCCTGGCGCCGCCGGTCGAGGGCCGCGACCCACAGCGCGTACGAGATCGACCATTCGGCGTTCGCGCGCTCGGCCGTCTCCAGCACCTCCTCGCAGAGCGCCGTGGACCGCGGGTCGTCCATGAGGACGGCGGTCATGGCCAGCTGGAAGAGGGCCACCCAGGCGTGCCCCCGGTGACCGAGGGAACGGCGGCGGGTCAGCGCCTCGTCGAGGAGCTTCATGGCCCGGGAGAAGTCGCCGGCCAGCAACGCGGCGAACCCGGTGATGTGCAGCGCGCCGGCGAGCTGGGCCTCGTCCCCGAGCCGCTCCGCCAGCGCCTGGCACTCCTCCAGCAGCGGCTTGGCGGCCTGCGCGTCGCCCCGCAGCAGGACGAGCCACGCGTCGACCCACAGGGCCTTGGCCCGCCCGGCGCTGGCGCCGGACTCCTGCGCCAGCGCCCGTTCCAGCCAGTGGTGGCCCTCGCTCGGGGAGCTCCACGAGAGCCGGTGGCTCCACATCGCGGCGGCGATCTCGAGCGCGGCCCACGCCTCGCCCGGCGCACCCAGGCAGAACTCCAGCGCGGAGCGCACGTTCCCCTGCTCCTGGATGAGGCGTCCGAGCCAGTCCATCTGGTGCTCGCCGAACCACTCGGCCTCCGCCCGCGCCGCCAGCCGGCGGCACCAGTCGCGGTGGCGCAGCCGCAGGGCCTGGTCCTGGCCGGAGGCGACGAGCAGCTTCCATCCGTACTGGCGCAGCGTGTCGAGCATCTCGAAGCGCACGTCGGAGGTCTGCCCGCGGCGCTGCACGATCGACTTGTCCACCAGCTGGGTCAGCAGGTCCATGAGGCTTTCCGGGGCGATCCCGCCCTCCGAGCACACGTGCTCGATCGCGTCCAGGCCGCAGCCGCCGGAGAAGACCGACAGCCGCTCCCACAGCGTCCGCTCCTCCTCGGAGCACAGGTCATAGCTCCAGTCCACCAGCGCGCGGAGCGTCTTCTGGCGCGGCGGCGCGGTGGTGGGCCCGGTCGTCAGCAGCCGGAACCGGTCGTCGAGGCGCTCCAGGATCTGCTCCACGGACAGGACCAGCACCCTCACCGCCGCGAGCTCGATGGCCAGGGGGATGCCGTCCAGCCGCCGGCACAGCCGCGCCACCGCCGCGCTGTTGGCTTCGGTGACCCTGAACTCGTGCACGGCCGAGGCGGCCCGGTCCTCGAACAGGCGCACCGCCTCGTTCTCCAGGGCGCCGTCCATCGACATCTCGGACGTCCCCGGCACGTTCAGCGGCGGGACGTCGAGGACCAGCTCCCCCGGGACGTGCAGCGCCTGCCGGCTGGTGGCCAGGACGCGCAGCTCGGGGGCCATCGCCAGCAGGTCGCCGGCCAGCGCCGCGACCTGGGGCAGCAGGTGCTCGCAGTTGTCCAGCACCAGCAGCAGCCGTTTGTCGTGCAGGTACTCGGCGAGGGAGGCCGGATCCTGCCGGGGGCATCCGACGGCGTCGGCGACCGTCTCGGTGAGCAGCGCACCCGCCACCAGCGGGGCCAGGTCGACCAGCCAGACCCCGTCGCCGAACTCGCGTGACATCTCGGCGGCGATCCGCCGCGCCAGCCGCGTCTTGCCCACCCCGCCGACTCCGGTGAGCGTCAGGAACCGGCCGGAGGTGAGCAAACGCTTGCCTTCGGCGATCTCGTTCCTGCGACCGACGAAGCTCGTGAGCTCCAGTGGCAGATTCCCCGCACGTGACCGCGCCATCGCCCCCATAGCTTCCACAAACCTCGTCACCCGTGCGCGCCCTCGCAGGCCTCGGCTTATTGCTACCCGTGGCAGGCAACGTCATGGCAGTGCGGACGCAAACCCTGCGCCAGCCGCGATCGGGCCGGTCATGCCCGTCCCAAGCGCCCTTGGGCATGATGCCGACCACGGCCACGGTGGTTGACCTTGGTGAGACGCCGTGCTGAGCTCCGTATGACGGTGGTCGCTGGTCAGCACGTCAGGTTGCCTGGCCGCTTGATATGATGCCAACGAGCGCGCAATGGTCACAAAAGAGGAGCATCGAGTAGTGACAAGTGGCAGCGCGGGGTTCTCGGTGACTCCGGTGGTCAAGAGGAGCGCGGCCGTCCAAGTCGCCGACCAGCTCGTCGCCGCGATCCGCGACGAGCAGCTCAAACCCGGCGACAAGTTGCCTTCCGAGCGCGAGCTGGCGCAGAGCTTCGCGGTGAGCAGGCCCACCATCAGGGAGGCGCTCGCCGCCCTGGAGCTCGCCGGGCTGGCCAAGTCCCACAAGGGCAGGGGCACGGTGGTCACCGGCACCGCGGCCACCGTGGCGACTTGGGGCGTGGAGGTGCTGCCGCCGCAGGTGTTCGAGGCCAGGCTCGCGATCGAGCCCGCCCTGGCCGCGCTGGCCGCGGAGAAGCGCTACCCGGAGGACCTGGAGCTGCTCGAGACCACGCTGGCCAAGCTGGAGACCGAGTACGCCGAGACCGGCGCCTACGCGAGCGACCTGCCCGTGCACCGGGCCATCGCCCGCGCCGCCCGCAACCCCCTGCTCGAACAGGCCCTCGAAGAGGCGTTGCGGCATGTCGCGGGGCCCCTGTGGCAGGAGCTGCGGCGCCGCGCGCCGGCCGAGGCCAGTGCCCGCGACGGCCATGTCGAGGAGTCGCGCACGGTCATCAGGCACATCCGGGAGGGCAATGCCGCCGAGGCGGCCGAGGTGTGGCGCCGGCACCTCCTGACCTCCCGCGACGAGATCCTGGGGGCCGCCGCCACCGACGGCTGACCCACGTCCGCACGACGCGGCGGCACGAAGTCAGGTTGCCTGACAGGTTTCGAGTACGTCTGACAGGACAAGTGCGGCGTAATCTACATTTCCCTCTCTTGACGCACTCGATTTGGCAAGAAAGTCTGGCTGGCAACTTACCAGGCAACCTTTCAAGTGAGAGGTTATGCCGGGGACGGCGCCGGCGCGCACTTCGGCGTCGAGCACCACCTGAGGATCACGCACGACCTGCGACCCGGCTACCTCGACGCCGCGCTCGACGGCATCTCCCGAGCCCTCCGCAAGCTGAACACCGTCTGATCTCCGAGCGGAGTGCCCTGACATAATCGGACGACCATGGGCATCCTGCATATCTTCGACATGGACGGCACCCTCCTGGCCGGATCCACCGCCAGCCTCGAGATCGCCCGCCACACCGGCACCACGCCGCGGCTCCTCGAGATGGAGGCCCGCTTCGCCGCCGGCGAGCTCGACACCCGGGGCTTCTCCGCCGCCCTCCCCGGCCTCTGGGCCGACCTCACCCCCCAGGTCGTGGCCGCCGCCTACGCCGCCGCCCCCTGGCTCGGCGGCATCGCCGAGGTCTGCGCCGACATCCGGGCCCGCGGCGAACACTCCCTGGTCATCACCATGGCCCCGGACTTCTTCGCCCGCCACCTGCTGGAGCTGGGCTTCGACGAGGTCGCCGCCTCCAGTTTCCCGCCCCTGCCCTTCACCGCGCCCCTGGACCCCGGCGGCGTCCTGACGCCCGCCGACAAGGTCCGCATCGCCGACAGCACCCGCGCCCGGCTCGGGCTCGGCCGCGACCAGTGCCTGGCCTACGGCGACTCGATGTCGGACGCGCCGCTGTTCCGCGACCTGCCGCACACCGTCGCCGTCAACGCCGACCACCACCTCGCCGACCTCGCCGCTCTGGACTACCGCGGCGACGACCTCACCGAGGCCTACCGCCTGGCCCGCACCCTGCTCCCCACCGTCACGCCGACGCCCTGAGCCATGAGGGCCTGGCGGTCAGCGGCCGTCCAGCAGGTGGACGGCATCGCCGTAGATGGCCGGGCTCCGATCCACCTCCTCGACGAAGTCACGCGGGAAGCCGAGCTCGAACTCCACCGCCGACTCCAGCCGCCGCACCGCCTCCTCCGGCAGCACGAGCCCCGAGGCCCCCAGGTTGTCCTTGAGCTGCACCACGCTGCTCGCCCCGACGATCGGATGCACCCCACGCCCGAGCACCCAGGCCAGCGCCACCTGCGAGGCCGTGACACCCAGCTCGCCGGCCACCTCGACGACCGCGCGCGCCGCGGTCCGGTCCCGCTCGCTCAGGGTGTCGGGCGACACGCGGGAGGCCGGCGCGCCGGGCTCGTTGTACCGGCCCGACAGCACGCCGCGTTCGAGGGTCCCCCACGCCGTCACGCTCATCCCGTACGCCTGCGCCATCGGCAGCAGCTCCCGCTCCGCGTCCCGCCGCAGCAGGCTGTACGGCACCTGCAACCCCGCGAACGGCGTCCACCCGCGCCACTCCGCCAGCGTGTTGGCCCGGCTGGCCAGCCAGGCCGGGGCGTCCGAGATGCCGGCGTAAAGGATCTTCCCGGCGCGGACGGCGTCGTCCAGCGCGCGCATCGTCTCCTCGATCGGGGTGTGCCGGTCCCAGACGTGCACCCAGAAGAGGTCGACATAGTCGGTCCGCAGCCGGCGCAGGCTCTGCTCCAGCGACATCACGAGGTTCTTGCGGTGGTTGCCGGCGGCGTTGGGATCGGTGCGGTCGCGGGTGCCGGTGTACTTGGTGGCCAGGACGAAACGGTCACGGCGTCCTTGGAGCAGCTCGCCGACGACGTTCTCGCTCTCGCCGTACATGGAGGCCGTGTCGACGACGTTGCCGCCGGACTCGGCGTACAGGTCGAGGATGCGCCGCGCCTCCGGCGACACCTCGCGGTAGGTCATCGCGCCCAGGAACAGCTCGGAGACCCTGAGCCCGGTCCGGCCCAGCAGACGGTAACGCATGCACAGCACCCTTCAGCCACTCGGCCCTCCATGATTCACGACCCGGACACAAGCGTCGAATGCGGCATGCTTCACCGCGCCTCATGAGCTCCGTACGGGCAGGCCGGCCAGACCGTGCATGAGCAGCCCCGGACGCCAGGCCAGCCGCTCCTCGGGGACGGCGAGCCGCAGGCCGGGGAAACGCTCCAGCAGGTGGCGGAAGGCCACCACGCCTTCGGTCCTGGCCAGCGGGGCGCCGAGGCAGTAGTGGATGCCGTGCCCGAACGCGACGTGCTGGCCCGGAGCACGGGTGACGTCGAGGCGATCGGCGTCGGCGAACTGCGCCGCGTCCCGGTTGGCCGACAGGAAGGACACCAGCACGAGCTGCCCCGCCGGGATCTCCGTGCCGCCGATGGTGACCGGCTCCTTGGTGAACCTGAGGGTGGACGTGCTGACCGGCCCGTCGTAACGGAGGAACTCCTCGACCGCCGCCGGCAGCAGCCCGGGGTCCGCGCGGAGCTTGGCGAGCTGGTCGGGGTGGCGCAGGAGCGCGAGCGCCCCGTTGCAGATCAGGTGCACGGTCGTCTCGTGTCCGGCGACCGTGAGCAGGAACGCGGTGTCGACGAGCTCCCGCCCGCTCAGCGCGCCCTCCTCGTCCTGGGCCTGCACCATCGCGCTGAACAGGTCATCGGCCGGCGCGGCCCGCCTGGCCTCGCAGAGCTCGCCGAGGTAGGTGATGAACTCGGTGGCGGCCCGCACCACCACCTGCGGATCCAGTACGGCGCCCTCGATGGTGGTGTTGGACCACTTGATGAGCTGCGGCCAGTCGCTCTCGGGGATGCCGAGCAGCTCCCCGATCACCATGGCGGGCAGGGGCACGGCGTAGTCGTGCAGCAGGTCGAACTCCGGGCCCACCTTGTCGAGGAGGCTCGCGCTGATCTGCTCGACACGGGGCCGCAACGCCTGGACGCGGCCCGCCGTGAACACCTTGCCCACCAGCCGCCGCAGGCGCGCGTGGTCGGGCGGGTCGACGAAGAGCATGTTGTGGGGCACCACGGCCTCGTAGCCGCTGCTGTCGCCGCCCTCCAGCTCGTTCGATTTGATCATGTCCGGGTTGTTCGTGAAGTCCTTGCTGAGACGCGGGTCGGTGCAGGCCGCCTTGACGTCCTCGTACCGGCTCACCACCCAGACCCGTACGCCCTGCGGGGTCGCGGTGCGATAGACGGGGCGCCCTTCGCGGAGCCGCGCGAATACGGGATGCGGGTCACGGAAATAGTCCTCATCGAACAATGTCTCGATCATCGTCACCCTTTCGCGCGCGGAATGGCAGGCGTCCACCTTATGTTCGGGATCGGCCCTAGGCTATTTCCGTTTACCAGTCCCTGTTTTCGGCCGCCCGAAACCAAGGGCTCGGTCTCACTGCAACGTTTATGGCATGATCTGCAATGGAATCGAGCGGGCTATCGAGAAAAAAGCATGACGATGACAATCGAAAGCCGTCGCAGGCGGGCCCGCTTATACGGCGTCCTCGCGGTAATAGCCGTGGCCGCGGCTTGCGTATATCTCAGTCACGGCACGGACGACGTGAGCCCGGAACGCGAATCCCGGACCACGGCGGCGCCCGTGGCCGCGAGCGCCCGGGAGACCGAGGACCCGGAGCTGGTGGAGTCCTGCGAGGACGCCCCCGACGAGAAGAGATGCGAGAAGGAAGAGGCGAAGTACGAGCGCTGCGCCGCGTCCGGCTTCGCCGGCCGCCGGTGCCGCGACAGCGACGCCCTCCACCTCGACCAGCAGGCTTTCCTGGCCGACTGCCGCCGTGCCGACGTGATCGGGCCGTCGCCGAACACGTGCGCCGAGGGCGCGGAGCCTGTCGGGGACGCCTACCGGTACTGCCGGTTCCTGGGCAGGTCGACGCTCCGGTGCGACAGATCCGCGAGGTATGCCGCCTGCATCTATCGGGGCGGCGGGAAAATCTGCGCCGATGCCGCCCCGGTCTACCGCGCCTGCCAGACGCGGAGCGTCAACGGCGCGAAGATCGCTCGTCGCTTCTGCATCGAAGGCGACATCCAGTACCAGAGATGCCGGCACGCGCACAGCATCGGCTCGGGCAGCGACATGTGCCGGCCGGTGACAGCCGTATACATCGACTGCCGACCGGCGGCGGAGGTCGAGGCGTGCGAAAAGGCGCGGGACGACTACGCCAAGGCGCATGATCACCAGCGCTGATCACCCAGCCCTCACAGGGTGTGCAGGTCGACGGCCTCGGCCATGGCCCGGTAGCCGGCGGGGTTCGGGTGGAGGTGGTCTCCGCTGTCGAAGGCCGGCCGGATCCGATCGGGGTCGGCGGGGTCGGCGACCGCGCGTTCGAAGTCGGCGACCGCGTCGAATTCGCCGCCGGTCCGGATCCACGCGTTGACCGCGTCGCGGACGGCCTCGGCCTCGCCGGGGAGACCGGCCGGCAGGAGGGTGCCGCCGATGATCCGGACTCCTCGCGCGTGGGCGGTGCGGATGAGCCGCCGGTAGCCGTCGATCAGGTCGGCGGCGCTGACCTTGGCCGCGGGGGTGGTGCAGGGGGTGGGGTCCTGCATGCCCAGGAGGATGTCGTTGATGCCTTCCAGCACGATCACGGTCTTGACGCGAGGCCGGCCCAGAACGTCCCAGCGGAAGCGCGTCAGCCCGCGCTCGCCCAGGCACGCCGAGTCGTTGAGCAGGCGGTTGCCGGCGATGCCGAGGTTGAGCACCGGCCGCCTGCCCTTCAGCCTGCGGGCCAGCGCGTCCGGGTAGCGGTCGTCGGCGTCCTGGGTGGCGGCGTATCCGTCGGTGATGGAGTCGCCGAAGGTCGCCACCGCGGCCTCGCCGCCGTACACGTCCACTCCGGACAGGTAGAACCAGGAGCTGTTGGTCTCGCCGAAGGCGGCCGCGCCGAGGTCGCGGGTGTGGTCGCCGGAGGCCCGGTAGGAGGTGGCCATGGCCAGGTTGTGGTACGTGGCCGGTCCTGTGGCGGCCTGGAAGTACAGCGTCACGGTCAGCCGCTCTCCCGGCTCGACCGCGAGCCGGACGGGATCGCTGGCGGCCTGCCCGCCGGTGGGGACGGCGACGGAGGCGGCGTGTGCGAAGGTCAGCGGGCGGAGGGTGCCCGCCTGTACGGCGGCGCCCGCGCCGGCCTTGCCCACGCTGGCGCCGGTGAGCCGGAGCGGGGTGGTGCCGTAGGCGTTGGAGAGCCGGATCCGGACCGCCGAGCCGCCGGCGGTGACCCGGACCGCCTGCCGAACGGAGTGGTCGGCGAAGCCCTTCTCCGCCCAGGTGGGATACCAGACGTCGGGGGACGGCTGCTGGACGCCGGTCGCCCAGGCCGCCGCCCACCTGCCGGTCGCCGCGTCGGCGGGTGCCGGTGCC
>NZ_JBSFTC010000268.1:0-15513 GCF_053590415.1 Nonomuraea sp. NPDC003201 | reverse complement strand
GCCGACGGTCACCCCGGCCAGCGCGCCCGCCAGCGACAGTGCCTCGCCCGCGCGCAGCAGCGGGCTGCGCTTGAGCGGCTCGGCCAGCGGCCCCAGCCGCCGCTCCATCCGGGTCGCGGCCACGCATTCGACGGCCGCGCCCAGCATCGCCACCCGGCGGGCCGGACCCGCCTCCGACAGCGGCGCGGCCAGCATCCCGAGCCCGCCCGCCGCCGCCGCGGCCGAGCCGGCGAACAGGAACGGCATCTCGCGGAACCCCTCGTGCCAGGCGGGCACGGCGGTGTCGCAGATCAGCGCGGCGGTGTAGGTGGCCACCGCGGGCCCCGCCAGGCCCGCCCCGACCGTGGCGGCCCGGCCCAGCCTGGGCAGGCGCCCGGACAGGTCGGCGGCCCCGGCGCACACGGCCTGCGGGCCGTACGCCGTGAGGATCCACGTGCCGACGCTCATCGGCGAGGTCACCTTGAACACCCGCAGCATGTTGATGAACCGCTCGGGCCGCCCCAGGTCGTGGATCAGCGAGTAGAACGAGCCGCCCAGCGCGCACAGCGCGGCCACCCTGCCCACCCTGGCCAGGCGCGGCCTGCCGGTGAGCTCGGCGACGGCCGCCAGCGTGGACGACGCGCCGGCCAGGCCGCCCAGGAAGAGGTAGCCGGCGATGTCGTGCTCCTGCCACGTCGGCTCGTTGAGCACCGGCCGGCCGTAGTAGGAGTCGTAACCCTTCTCTGGGCCCTTCTCTGGGCCCTTCTCTGGGCCCGCCTCCGGCGGCCTGCGCCGCTCGCGCCGGTCGCCCGCCGATCCCGGCGTGGCCTCGCGTTCGGTGCGCAGCCCGGCCGAGCCGTCCAGGCGCACGTCGGTCTGACTGGTCATCCCCGTTTCCTCCAGATCGGCAGCGCCGTCGCCGCCACGCCCGCCAGCAGGGCGAGCGCCGCGACCCCCGCGTGCCGCCACATCGACGGCAGATCCCTCGTGGTCACCACGGGATCGGGCGGCAGGCCGTACACCTCGGGCTCGTCCAGCAGCAGGAAGAACGCCCCCATGCCGCCCACCCCGTCGCCCTGGTCGTGCCCGTACAGGCGCGCGGAGGCCGTCCCCGCCGCGCGCACCTGCTCGAGCCGGTGCTCGGCCCGCTCGCGCAGCTCGTCGAGGTCCCCGAACTGGATCGAGTCCGTCGGGCACGTCTTGGCGCACGCGGGCTCCTGCCCGTCGCCCAGCCGGTCGTAGCACATGGTGCACTTGGCGGCCACGCCGCTGCTCTCCCGCTTGCCGATCACCCCGAACGGGCAGGCGGGCACGCAGTAGCCGCACCCGTTGCAGATGTCCTGCTGCACCACGACCGTGCCGAACTCGGTGCGGAACAGCGAGCCCGTCGGGCACACGTCCAGGCAGGCCGCCTCCGTGCAGTGCTTGCACACGTCGGAGGCCATCAGCCAGCGGAAGTCCATGTCGCCGACCCCGGGCTCCTGGTGGCCGAGCGGCCGGCGCTGCTCGACGAACGCGACGTGCCGCCAGGTGTCGGAGCCCAGGGTCACGGTGTTGTCGTAGGACATGCCGGTGAAGGCCAGGCCGTCCTCGGGGACGGCGTTCCACTCCTTGCAGGCCACCTCGCACGCCTTGCAGCCGATGCAGATGCTGGTGTCGGTGAAGAACCCCACGCGGCCCATCACGCCTCCGTCCCTGTGCCGGCGCCGATGCCCGCGCGCTCCTGATAGGACCTGACCAGCTCCGGCAGCGCCGGCCCGCGCGGCCGCCGCCCGGGCCGGATGTCGGCCGCCAGGGCCTTGACCTCCTGGATGTGGGAGTTGGGGTCCAGCGCGATCGCCGACAGCTCGTTGGCCGCGTCGCCCCTGGCCAGGCCGTTGGGCCCGTAGTGGAACGGCAGCCCGATCTGGTGCAGCACCTTCCCGTCCAGGCGCAGCGACGGCATCCGGTCGGTGACCATGACCCTGGCCTCGATGGCGTTGCGCGCCGTGACGATCGTGGCCCAGTCGCCGTGCACGAGCCCGCGCTCGGCGGCCAGCTCCGGCGACACCTCGCAGAACATCTCCGGCTGCAGCTCCGCCAGGTACGGCGTGTGCCGGCTCATCCCGCCCGCCGTGAAGTGCTCGGTCAGCCGGTACGTCGTCACCACGTACGGATAGACCGACGCGCCCGGCTCGTCGCCGCTCGGCTGGTAGCGGTTGTCCTCGTGCCGGTAGACCTTGCGCGCCGGGTTGCGCTGGTGGCCGTAGAGCGGGTTGGCCACCGGCGAGTCCTGGGGCTCGTAGTGCGTCGGCAGCGGCCCGTCCACCACCCCCGACGGGGCGAACAACCAGCCCTTCCCGTCGGCCTGCATGACGAACGGATCGGTCCCGGACAGCGCCGCCACCCCCTGCGCGTCCTCCGGGGGCCGGAAGCCGGGGTCCTTGTCCACGTCGATGTCCGGCACGTCGAATCCGGTCCACCGGCCCTCGTCCGCGTCCCACCAGACGAGCTTCTTGCGCTCGCTCCACGGGCTGCCGTCCGGCCTGGCCGAGGCCCGGTTGTAGAGGATCCGCCGGTTCGCCGGCCAGGCCCACCCCCATTCGGCGGCGATCCAGTCCTGCTCGGTGTGCGGCTTGCGGCGGGCGGCCCGGTTGACGCCGCCGGCGTGCACGCCGCAGTAGATCCAGCAGCCGCACACCGTGGAGCCGTCGTCCTTGAGCTCGCCGGCCCCGGACAGAGGCCGCCGATCGGGGCCCCAGCCGTTGATCTCCGCCAGCACGGCCTCCGCGGACGGCTCGGACAGCTCGCCCACGAGCGGGTAGTCCCAGGTGAGCTCCAGCACCGGCGCGTCCATCGGATCGGCCGAGCCCGCCAGCTTCTCCCGGATGATCCGCCCCAGGTGGTACATGAACCACAGGTCGCTGCGCGCGTCACCGCCCGGCTCGACCGCCTGGTGGTGCCACTGGAGCAGCCGGTTGGTGTTGGTGAAGCTGCCGCTCTTCTCGGTGTGCGAGGCCGCGGGGAAGAAGAACACCTCGGTGCCGATGTCCTCGGTGATCAGCTCGCCCGTCTCGATCTCCGGGCCGTCCTTCCACCAGGTGGCGCTCTCGATCAGGTTGAAGTCGCGGACCACCAGCCAGTCGAGGTTCGCCATGCCCAGGCGCTGCATCCGGGTGTTGGCCGAGCCGACCGCGGGGTTCTCGCCGAGCAGGAAGTAGCCCTTGCAGACGCCGTCGAGCTGCGCCAGCACGGTGTCGTACGTGCTGTGCGACCCGGTCAGCCTGGGCAGGTAGCCGAACCTGAAGTCGTTGTCCGGCTGGGCCGACTCACCCCACCACGCCTTGAGCAGGCTGATCAGGTACGCGGACATGTTCGCCCAGCAGCCCTTGTGCGGCGAGTCGGCCCGCAGGAACTTGCGCAGGCTCAGGTCCTCGTGCGCGTGCGGCATCGGGATGTAGCCCGGCAGCAGGTTGAACAGCGTGGGCACGTCGCTGGAGCCCTGGATGCTGGCGTGCCCGCGCAGCGCCTGGATGCCGCCGCCGGGCCGGCCCAGGTTGCCCAGCAGCAGCTGCAGGATGCTCGCCGCCCTGATGAACTGCGCGCCGTCGCTGTGCTGCGTCCAGCCCACCGCGTAGACGAACTCGGCGGTCTTGTCGGGGCCGGAGTTGTCCGTCAGATGCCGGCACACCCGCTGGAACAGCTCCGGCGGCACCCCGCACACCCGCTGCACCATCTCCGGCGTGTAGCGGGCGAAGTGGCGGCGCAGCACCTGCATGACGCAGCGCGGGTGGCTCAGCGTCTCGTCGCGCTGCGGCGTCCCGTCCATCGGCAGGCCGGTGGCGCCGAGCATCTCGGAGTGGCCCGGCGGCAGCTTGCCCACCCACCGCTCGTAGTCCACGTCCCGCGCGCCGGAGGCCGGGGAGACCGTCATCCCCTCGTACTGCCAGGTCTCGTCGTCGTAGACGCGGGTCTCCGGGTCGAAGCCGGAGAACACGCCGTCGAGATCCTCGGTGTCGCGGTAGTCCTCCCGCAGGATGGTGGCCGCGTTGGTGTAGTTGACCACGTACTCGTGGAAGTACAGGTCGTTGTCCAGCACGTGGTTGATGATCCCGCCGAGGAAGGCCACGTCGGAGCCCGCGCGGATGGGCACGTGCAGGTCGGCCAGCGCGCTCGTGCGCGTGAAGCGCGGATCGATGTGGATGATCACCGCGCCGCGCGCCTTGGCCTCCATCACCCACTGGAAGCCGACCGGGTGCGCCTCGGCGAAGTTGGAGCCCTGGATGACCACGCAGTCGGAGTGCTGCAGGTCCTGCATGAACGTGGTGGCCCCGCCCCGGCCGAACGACGTGCCGAGCCCGACCACGCTGGAGCTGTGGCAGACGCGGGCCTGGTTCTCGATCTGCACCACGCCGAGCGCCGTCAGCAGCTTCTTGATGAGGTAGTTCTCCTCGTTGTCCAGCGTCGCGCCGCCCAGGCTGGCGATGCCCATGGTCCTGGCGGTGCGCTTGCCGTCCCGCTCCCACTCCCAGGTCTCGCGCCTGGTGGCGATGACCCGGTCGGCCACCATGTCCATGGCCGTGTCGAGGTCGATCTCCTGCCAGTCGGCCCCGCCCGGCGGGCGGTAGAGCGCCTTGTGCCGGCGGCCGGACGCGGTGGTGAGCTGGAGGCTGGCCGCGCCCTTGGGACACAGCCGGCCGCGGCTGATGGGGGAGTCGGGGTCGCCCTCGATCTGGATGACCCGTTCATCCCGTACGTACACGTTCTGGGCGCAGCCCACCGCGCAGTACGGGCAGATCGACTTGACCACCCGGTCGGCCGTGGCCGTGCGGGCGCGCAGCGCCGCCGTCCTGGCCGACTTCACCGCCGCGCCCCGCCCGCTGCGGTCCTCGCCGGTCAGCTGCCGCAGCAGCGGCCAACGCATGTCCATAATGCCCCCCGAAACCCCTGGCGGGGTTTCTGCCCTGCTCCCGGGAGGCGAAAACCCGCAGGTCGAAGGGGGTCAGGCGAGGCGCGCGGCGGCCTTCTCCCACGCCTGGGGATCGCCGGAGGGCTCGTAGCGGCGCAGCGGCTGGGAGGCGGCGACCAGCGAGCGCATCTGCGCCAGGTCCGAGACGAGCCCCGCCGAGCGCGCCTGCACGAGCACGTTGCCGAGCGCGGTCGCCTCCGCGGGCCCGGCCACCACCGGCAGCCCGCAGGCGTCCGCGGTGAGCTGGCACAGCAGCTCGTTGCGCGACCCGCCGCCCACCAGGTGGACGACCTCGACGTCGCGCCCGGACAGCTCCATCGCCTGCCGCACGGCGAGCCGGTGCCCGAGCGCCAGGCTCTCCAGCACGCACCGCACGTACGCGGCCGGGGACGACGGAGGCTCCTGCCCCGTGCGGCGGCACTCGGCGGCGATCCTGGCCGGCATGTCGCCCGGCGGCAGGAACACCGGCTCGTCCGGGTTGACCACGGCCGCGAACGGCCGCTCGCCCGCCGCCGCCTTCAGCAGCTCGCGCAGGTCGGAGCCCGGCCAGGCGCGCAGGCACTCCTGCAGCAGCCACAGCCCCATGACGTTGCGCAGGTAGCGGACGGTGCCGTCGATGCCGGCCTCGTTGGTGAAGTTCGCTGCGCGGCTCTCGGGCGTCAGGACGGGCTCCGGCAGCTCCACCCCGGCCAGCGACCACGTGCCGCACGAGATGTAGGCGAAAGCCGGACCGGAGGCGGGCACGGCGGCCACGGCCGAGGCCGTGTCGTGCGAGCCGACCGCCGTGACGGGCGCCGACCAGCCGACCACGTCGGCCACGTGCCGGCGCAGCTTGCCGACCGCCTCGCCGGGCTGGCGCAGCGGCGGGAACAGCCCGGCCGGCAGCCCGAGCTGCTCGATCAGGGGGAACGCCCACGACCTGGTGCGCACGTCGAGCAGCCCGGTCGTCGAGGCGTTGGTCACCTCCGCGCCCACCTCGCCGGTGAGCCAGTAGCCGATCAGGTCGGGGATCAGCAGCATCGTCACGGCCCCGTCGAGCCGGTCGGCCAGCAGCTGGTAGATCGTGTTGAACGGCAGCACCTGCAGCCCGGACACGTCGTACAGGGTCTCCGCCCCGACCGACCCGGCCACCCGCTCGGCCACCCCTCGTGTGCGGTCGTCGCGGTAGTGCACCGGGTTGCCCATCAGCCGGTACGACTCGTCGAGCAGCCCGTAGTCGACCGCCCACGAGTCCACGCCGACGGACGACACCGGGCCCGCGTCGCGCAGGCCGTCGAGGATCTCCGAGTAGAGGCCGGTGATGTTCCAGTGGAGGCGGCCCGCCTCGGTCACCGGCTCGTTGGGGAAGCGGCGGACCTCGGTCAGCTCCAGGCCGTCGGAGAGGTCGGCCAGCATCACCCGGCCGCTGGAGGCCCCGAGGTCGACGGCGGCGAAACGGCGGCTCATTGTGTGGACTCCCTGGCGACGAGCTCGGGCTGGAACATGATGTGCTGGTGCGCGTGCGTCTCCGGGTTGTCGCACTCGTCCAGCAGCAGCTCGGTGGCGATCCGGCCGAGCTGGTAGGTCGGCTGCCGCATCGAGCTGAGCGAGACGGTGGAGGCGGCGGCGAAGTCGATGTCGTCGTAGCCCATCAGCACCACGTCCTCCGGCACCCGCACGCCCGACCGCAGCAGCGCGCGCAGCACGCCGAGCGCGAGCAGGTCGTTGGCGCAGAACACGGCTTCGGGCAGGCCGTTCTCGATCAGGTCGGCGGCCGCCTTCTCGCCCGCGCGGGCCGTCATCGTCGCGGTCTCGGCCACCTTCAGGTCGCCGGGGTCGAGCCCGGCGCCCCGCATCGCGGCCTTGGCGCCCTCCCAGCGCTCCACGCACTGCCTGATCGTCATGGGGCCCGTCACGTAGGCGACGGTGCGCGCGCCCTTGGCCAGCAGGTGGGTGACCGCGGCCCGGCCGCCCGCGACGTCGTCCACGGCCACCGCGCACTGGTCGGGCCGGTGCGCCGGGTGGTCGACCAGGACGACGCTGATGCCGCGCTCGCGCAGCCGGTCGAGCCGGCCCGGGTCCTCGCCGGAGGGGGTGATCAGCACGCCGCGCACCCGGTGTTCGGCCAGCACCCGCAGGTTGCGCTCCTCCTTGTCCTGCGAGCCCGCCGAGTTGCCCAGGATGACCGCGTAGCCGAGCTCGCTGGCCACGTCCTCGACCCCGGCCGCGACCTCGGTGAAGAACGGGTTGCCGATGTCGATCACGCTCAGGCCGATCGTCCTGCTGTGCCCGGCGCGCAGCGTCGAGGCCGAGCCGTGCCGGACGAACCCCAGCTCGTTGATCGCCGCCTCCACCCGCTCCCGGGTGGCGGGCGCGACTTTTCCGGGCCGGTTCAGTACGTTGGAGACCGTGCCCGGGGAGACGCCGGCGTGTGCGGCGACGTCCTTGATGCTGACCATGGCCATGGGGACCAATTAAAACGTACTAACGACTGGGGCGCCAGTCGCGGTACCGGTGGAGCGGGGTTTCCGGGTCTGGAGTGGGCAGAGTTGTGCGGGTTTCGAGTAAAAACGTTTGTATCGGGATGCGCACGGAGACCGCTTTCCCCGCTTTTCATAACGTTAAGATAACCCCCGTGTCACGGGTCACGCCTGGATTCGGCGGGCCTGCCTGCGCAATCACCCCCGTTGATCAGCGGGAACCCGCCCGGGACGGCGAGCCGGGCCTTGTGCGACGCGCGTGAGGAACGTTTTAATCCCCCGTAAACGCTGACGTAACACGCTGTGAGCGCTAACAGACTTGCGAAAGGCAGGTTTCATGCCGGACGTCATCGCCTATGGCGGGGACTGGAATCCAGAGCAGTGGCCCGAGGAGACGTGGGAGCAGGACGTCGCGCTGATGCGTGCGGCTGGCGTCAACCGGGTCAGCGTCGGCATCTTCTCCTGGTCGCTGCTGGAGCCGGCCGAGGGAGCGTTCGACTTCGGCTGGTTCGACCGCGTGATGGACCTGCTGGCCACGAACGGGATCAAGGCCAACCTTTCCACGCCGACCGCCGCGCCGCCGCCCTGGTTCGGGGACACGTACCCGGAGGCGCTGCCGGTGGACGCCGACGGGCGGCGGCTGACCTACGGCAGCAGGCAGGGCTTCTGCCCCAGCTCGCCGATCTACCGCGAGAAGGCGCTGCGCATCGCCGAGCAGCTGGCCACGCGCTACCGGGACCACGAGGCGCTGGCCCTGTGGCACGTGCACAACGAGTACGGCTGCCACAACGCGCGCTGCTTCTGCGACACCTCGGCGGCGGCCTTCCGCGCCTGGCTGCGCTCGCACCACGCCTCGCTCGACGCGCTCAACGACGCCTGGGGCACCGCGTTCTGGTCCCAGCGCTACGGCGACTGGGCCCAGATCCTGCCGCCGCGCGCCACCCCCACCTTCCCCAACCCCGGCCAGCAGCTCGACTTCCGCCGCTTCAGCTCCGACGCGCTCATCGAGCTCTACACCGCCGAGCGCGACCTGCTGAAGAAGATCACCCCGGACGTGCCCGCGACCACCAACCTGATGGCGGGCGCGCACTGGGACATGGACTGCTGGGCCTTCGCCGCCGAGATGGACGTGGTCTCCACCGACCACTACCTGATCGGCGCCCGCGCGGAGCCGCACATCGACCTGGCCTTCGCCGCCGACTACGCCCGCTCGCTCAACGGCGGCCGGCCCTGGCTGCTGATGGAGCACTCGACCAGCGCCGTCAACTGGCAGCCGCGCAACCGCGCCAAGGCCCCCGGCGAGCTGCGCCGCAACTCCCTGACCCACCTGGCCAGGGGCGCGGACGGGATCATGTACTTCCAGTGGCGGGCCTCCCGCGCCGGCGCCGAGAAGTGGCACTCGGCGATGCTGCCACACGCGGGCACCGACACCAAGATCTGGCGGGAGGTGACCGCGCTCGGCGCCGAGCTGGCCGGGCTCGCCGACGTGGCGGGCAGCACCGTCAGCGCCGACGTCGCGATCCTCCTCGACCACTCCAGCGTCTGGGCCCAGGACCACCCGGCCCAGCCCTCCGCGGACATGGACCCGGTGGAGGAGGCCAAGCGCTGGCACGCCGCGCTCTGGCGGGCCGGCGTCACCTGCGACCTGGCCCACCCCGAGGGCGACCTGACCGGCTACCGCCTGGTGCTGGTGCCCGCGCTCTACCTGGTGAGCGACGCGGGGGCGGCCAACCTGGCGCGGTTCGTGGAGCGGGGCGGGGTCGCGCTCGTGGGTCCGTACAGCGGGATCGTGGACGAGCACGACCGGGTGCGGCTCGGCGGCTACCCCGGGGCGTGGCGCGACCTGCTCGGGGTGAGCGTGGAGGAGTTCTTCCCCCTCGACGGGCCGATCGCGCTGACCTCGGGCGCGTCGGGGACCGCCTGGAGCGAGGTGGCGCACGCCGCCGGCGCGAAGGTCCTCGACACGTACGCCACCGGGGAGCCCGCCTGGACCCGCAACGAGTGGGGCGACGGGTTCGCGCACTACCTCACGACCAGACTCGACGACGACGGCCTGGCCGAGGTCATCGCCGCCGTCGCGACGGAGGCGGGCGTCGAACCCGTCGCGGCCGCCCCCGCCGGGGTAGAGGTCGTACGGCGCTCGCACGCGGACGGCCGCTCCTACCTGTTCGCCGTCAACCACACGGGCGAGGACGCGGTCGTGACCCCGCCCGGCGGCGACCCGGTCACGGTGGCGGCCGGCGACGTCCGCGTGATCTCCGCCTGACGGCGGGGCGCCCGCGGGCGTTCCGCCATCTGGCTCTGGAAAGCGCTTCCCATCCGGGAGCGGCACCACCGACCAACCCCCCTGAGAGGCGCGCGCGAGCGCGCCCCTCCCCGCCTGGAGGTGTACCTGTGTCCGAGCAGATCTCACGCCGCGACGCCCTGAAGGGGTTAGCCGTCGCCGGAGCAGCCGTCCCGCTGGCCTCGGCGCTGGAGTCGCCCGCCTTGGCCGCATTGAAGGGGGCGGCGCCGGCCGTACCCGACGTCCCCCTGCGCTGGCTGGAGGACAAGCCCGCCGAGGCGCCCGGCACCACCTGGGGCGTTCCGTGGCCGAAGGGCGCCGTGGCCAAGGAGCAGGCGTTCGGGCTCACCGCGGCCGACGGCGCCGCCGTGCCGATGCAGACGTGGCCGCTGGCGTACTGGCCGGACGGGTCCCTGAAGTGGACGGCCCACGCGGTCGGCCCCGCGACGCCCGCGGCCGAGACGTACACGCTGCGGCCGGGCACCGCCGCCGCCCCCGCCAAGCCGGTCACCGTCAAGGACGAGAAGCAGTACGTGGACGTGGACACCGGCGTGATCCGCGCCCGCGTCCGCAAGAGCGGCAGCGAGCTGATCAGCCAGATCTGGCGCGGCGAGACCGAGATCGCCCGCAAGGGGCAGCTCGTCAACCTCCGCCAGGGCAAGATCGACGACGATGACGACCGTACGGTCGAGGTCGACTCCTACCTGAGCGACATCTCGAAGGTGGAGGTCGAGCAGTCCGGCCCGGTGCGCGCGGTCGTCCGGATCGAGGGCCGCCACACCTCCAAGAAGGGCCGCTCATGGCTGCCGTTCACGATCCGGCTCTACTTCTACGCGGGCGCGGAGAGCGTGCGGATGACGCACACGTTCGTGTTCGACCGCGACGGGCAGCACGACTTCGTCGCCGGGCTCGGCGTGCGCTTCCGCGTCCCGATGCGGGACGAGCCGTACAACCGGCACATCCGGTTCGTCGGCGACGGGCACGGCCTGCTCACCGAGGCCGTCAAGGGCATCACGGGTCTGCGCCGCGACCCCGGCGCGGCCGTGCGGAAGGCGCAGGTGGAGGGCCGGCGGCTGCCGGACATCGCCACCTGGGACACGCGTGTCAGCAGCCGCGTCCAGCTCATCCCCGACTGGGGCGACTACTCCCTCGCCCAGCTGTCCTCCGAGGGCTTCACGCTCAAGAAGCGCACCAAGAAGGGGTACGGCTGGGTCGCCGTCGACCAGGGCCGGCGGGCCTCCGGGCTCGGGTACGTGGGCGGGACGAGCGGCGGGTTCGCGTTCGGCCTGCGGGACTTCTGGCAGCGGCACCCCACCCAGCTCGACATCCGCGGGGCCGCCTCGGAGGAGGCCGAGGTCACCGTCTGGCTCTGGTCGCCGGAGGCCGGGCCGATGGACACCCGCTTCTACCACGACGGCATGGGCCAGGACACCTACCCGGAGCAGATCGAGGGCCTCAACATCACGTACGAGGACTACGAGCCCGGCTTCGGCACGCCGCTCGGGATCGCGCGTACGAGCGAGCTGACCTTCTGGGCGCTGGCCGCCACCCCGGACGCCGCGCGGTTCGGGGCGATGGCCGACGCCGTCCGGACGCCGCCCCTGATCGTCGCGCCGCCCGCGCACCTGGCCGCCGCCAAGGTGTTCGGCGGCCTGTTCAGCCCCGTCGACCGGTCGACGCCCGGCAGGAAGACCATCGAGGACCATCTCGACTTCCTCTTCGACTACTACCGCAAGCAGGTCGAGCAGCGGCACTGGTACGGGTTCTGGGACTACGGCGACATCATGCACACGTTCGACGAGGACCGGCACGTGTGGCGCTACGACGTCGGCGGTTACGCCTGGGACAACTCGGAGCTGTCGCCCGACCTGTGGCTCTGGTACGCGTACCTGCGCTCGGGGCGCGCCGACGTGTTCCGCTTCGCCGAGGCGATGACCCGGCACACCGGCGAGGTGGACGTCTACCACCTCGGGCCCTGGGCCGGGCTCGGCAGCCGGCACAACGTGCAGCACTGGGGGTGCAGCGCCAAGCAGCAGCGCATCTCGACCGCGGTCTACCGGCGCATCTTCTACTTCCTGACCGCCGACGAGCGCACCGGCGACCTCATGCGGGCCCTGGTGGACTCCGACAAGACGTTCCTGGCCATCGACCCGCTCCGCAAGATCCGCACGGAGCCGTACACGCCGGACCCGTCGGCCCTCGCGATCGGGCTGGGCACCGACTGGAGCGGCCTGGCCGCCGCCTGGCTGACCGAGTGGGAACGCGGCGGGGACCCGGTGGCCGAGAAGAAGCTCAAGGCCACCATGCGGACCATCGCCGCCATGCCCAACGGCTTCGTCACCGGCGAGGGGCTCTACAACCTCAGCACCGGCGAGTTCGCCCCGGCCGCTCGCAAGGTCGCGGTGTCCCATCTGTCGGCCATGTTCGGCCAGGTCGAGATCTGCGCCGAGCTCATCGACCTGGTGGACATGCCGGACTTCGAGCAGGCGTGGCTCCAGTACTGCCGCCTGTTCAACGCCACCAAGGCCGAGCAGGCCGCCGAGACGGGCGCGAACTTCGGCAACCTCATCCTCAAGCAGGGGCACTCCCGGCTCACGGCGTACGCGTCGGTCCGGCTCCGGCGCGACGATCTCGCCGCCCGGGCGTGGACGGAGTTCGCCACGGGGGACGGCTACGCGCCGGACCTGTCGTGGAAGTCGGAGAAGGTCACGACGACCCTCAACCCGACGGACGAGGCGGCCTGGGTCTCCACCAACACCACGGCCCTGTACGGGCTGGCGGCCATCCAGAACCTGGCCCTCGTCGGCGACAAACTCCCCACCTGACCACCCCACCCGTCGCGGCGCTCGTGGGGCGGCCGCTCGTGGGGCGGGCGGCGTGGGGCGGGTCGCGGGCGGTTGCGGCCGTGGGGTGGTCCGCCGGCGCGGAGCCGGGGATTAAAACGTGTCAGTGTAGCTGCGCGATCACCCCGGGCGGTCCGTGGGTGGGAGCGCATTGACAGCGAGCACCAGGAATCATAGTTTCCTGCACGAAGGATTAAAACGTTTTGAAGGGAGTGTCAGTGCAACGCGTCTGCTTCCTGCTGAAAGTCCGCCCAGAGCGGCTGGCGGAGTACCGCGAACGCCACCGAGACGTCTGGCCGGAGATGCGAGAGGCGCTCGCGCGTACCGGCTGGCACAACTACTCGCTCTTCCTCAAAGACGACGGCCTCCTCGTGGGCTACCTGGAGACCGAGGACTTCGAGGCGGCCAGGAAGGCCATGGCCGAGACCGAGGTCAACGCCCGCTGGCAGGCCGAGATGGCGCCGTTCTTCGAGAGCCTCGACGGGCGGCCCGACGAGGGCATGCACCCGCTGGACGAAGTGTTCCACCTGGATTGATCGGGGAGTAATGACTGACATCAAGGCCGCGCTGCGGGCGCAGCACATCGAGACGCCGTCCTGGGCCTACGGCAACAGCGGCACGCGGTTCAAGGTGTTCGCACAGAAGGGGGTGCCGCGCGACCCGTACGAGAAGCTCGCCGACGCCGCCCAGGTGCACGCCTACACCGGGATCGCCCCCACGGTCGCCCTGCACATCCCGTGGGACAAGGTGGACGACTACGCCGACCTGGCCAGGCACGCCCGCGAGCTGGGTGTGGGCATCGGAGCCATCAACTCCAACGTCTTCCAGGACGACGACTACATGCTGGGCAGCGTCACCAACCCGGACGCGCGGGTCCGCCGCAAGGCCACCGACCACCTGCTCGAGTGCGTGGACATCATGGACGCCACCGGCTCCGACACGCTCAAGCTGTGGTTCTCGGACGGCATCAACTACCCGGGCCAGGACGACATCAGGGCCCGCCAGGACCGCCTGGCCGAGTCGCTGGCCGAGGTGTACGACCGGCTCGGCGAGGGCCAGCGCTTCCTGCTGGAGTACAAGCTCTTCGAGCCCGCCTTCTACGCCACCGACGTGCCCGACTGGGGCACCGCGTACGCCCACTGCGTCAAGCTCGGCCCCAAGGCGCAGGTCGTGGTGGACACCGGCCACCACGCGCCGGGCACCAACATCGAGTTCATCGTGGCGTTCCTGCTGCGCGAGGGCAAGCTCGGCGGGTTCGACTTCAACTCGCGCTTCTACGCCGACGACGACCTGATGGTGGGGGCGGCGGACCCGTTCCAGCTATTCCGCATCATGTTCGAGGTGGTCCGCGGCGGCGGGCTCGACCCCGAGGCCGGCGTGGCGTTCATGCTCGACCAGTGCCACAACATCGAGCCCAAGATCCCGGGTCAGATCCGCTCGGTCATGAACGTCCAGGAGGCCACCGCCAAGGCGCTGCTGGTGGACCGGGAGGCGCTGGCCGCCGCCCAGTCCGAGGGCGACGTGCTGGGCGCGAACGCCGTGTTCATGGACGCCTACAACACCGACGTGCGGCCGCTGCTCGCCGAGTTGCGGGAGGAGTCGGGGCTGGCGCCCGACCCGATGACCGCGTACGCCAAGTCCGGATATTTCGAGAAGATCGCCACCGAGCGTGTCGGCGGCAACCAGGCCGGCTGGGGGGCCTGACCAACCATGGAAGTCGTTAAGGAACTGCTGGAGCGCTCGCACCGGCTGGGCGCCGACCCGCGTAACACCAACTACGCGGGCGGCAACACCTCGGCCAAGGGCGCGGCGCCCGACCCGGTCACCGGCGAGGACGTCGAACTCCTCTGGGTCAAGGGCTCGGGCGGCGACCTGGGCACGCTGAAGGAGTCCGGGCTCGCCGTGCTCCGCCTGGACCGCCTGCGCGCGCTCGTGAACGTCTACCCGGGCGTGGAGCGCGAGGACGAGATGGTCGCCGCGTTCGACTACTGCCTGCACGGCAAGGGCGGCGCCGCGCCGTCGATCGACACCGCCATGCACGGCCTGGTCGAGGCCGCGCACGTCGACCACCTGCACCCCGACGCCGGGATCGCGCTCGCGACCGCGGCCGACGGCGAGGAGCTCACCAGGCGCGTCTTCGGCGACCGCGTGGTGTGGGTGCCGTGGCGGCGGCCCGGCTTCCAGCTCGGCCTGGACATCGCCGCCATCAAGGAGGCCAACCCGCAGGCCATCGGCTGCGTCCTCGGCGGCCACGGCATCACCGCCTGGGGCGCCACCGCGCAGGAGTGCGAGTCCCGCTCGCTGGAGATCATCCGCGCCGCGGAGGCGTACCTGGCCGAGCACGGCCGCCCCGACCCGTTCGGCTCGGTGATCTACGAGACGCTGCCGGAGGCCGAGCGGCACGCGCGGGCCGCCGCGTTGTTCCCGCACCTCCGGGGCCTGGCCTCCACCGACCTCCGCGTCGTCGGCCACTACACCGACACGCCCGAGGTGCTGGACTTCGTCTCCCGCGCCGAGCACCCGCGCCTGGCGGCGCTGGGCACGTCCTGCCCCGACCACTTCCTGCGGACCAAGGTCGCGCCGCTGGTGCTCGACCTGCCGCCGGACGCGTCCCTGGAGCAGGCCGTCGAACGGCTGCGCGAGCTGCACACCGCCTACCGCGCCGACTACACCGCCTACTACGACCGCAACGCCACCCCGGACTCGCCGCCCATGCGCGGCGCGGACCCGGCGATCGTGCTGGTGCCGGGCGTCGGCATGTTCTCGTTCGGCAAGGACAAGCAGACCGCCCGCGTGGCCGGCGAGTTCTACGTCAACGCCATCAACGTCATGCGCGGGGCCGAGTCCGTCTCCACGTACGCGCCCATCCCCGAGTCGGAGAAGTTCCGCATCGAGTACTGGGAGCTGGAGGAGGCCAAGCTCCGCCGCATGCCCAAGCCGAAGCCCCTGGCCACCCGCGTCGCGCTGGTGACCGGCGGCGGCTCGGGCATCGGCGCGGCC
>NZ_JBSFTC010000267.1:0-15562 GCF_053590415.1 Nonomuraea sp. NPDC003201 | reverse complement strand
TGAGAGGTGTGCTCTTCCGCTCGGGGCGGCCGCCCGCCCCGCCGCCGCCGCCGAGCACGACGACCTGGAGCGGCGGGCCCGCGACGTCCTCCACGGCGCGGCCGCCATGCACGGGGTCACCGTGGACATCGCCAGAACCGGCTGGGCGACCAGCGCGACCACCGACGGCGCGATCCTCGCCAGGATCGAGACCCTCGCCCCGAGCCACGGCCTGGGTCTTCTGCCGCCGCGTCCCCTGCGCGCGAGCGATGACGCGACGCTGTTCATGCGGCGCGTCCAGGAACGCGGCGGGCTCGCCGGATACCTGCTCGTGGGCGCCGGAACGTACGGACCGCATCATTCGCCGACCTTCGACCTGGACGAGGCCGCGCTGGCCCCGGCCGCCGACCTCCTGGCCGCGCTCATCCGATCCTGGTGACGTCGCCCGGGCTCGCCGGCGGGCGCCACCGCTTGCCGCCCGCGCCCAGGAGGTAGGCGGCGGTCTGGCTCACCAGGGGGTCGGGCGATTGCGCGGCTGCCACGTGCAGCCTGGCCTCCACTTCGGCCCACGGGGAGATGTCGCGATCGGCGTCGAGCCGCTACACGTTCCCGAACAACGCGATGACGCTGCCCATGATCAGCTCCGTGGTCATCCACTCCAGCACGTAGACGCTCCACGCCAACAGCCCGTAACCGGCGAGCGCCGCCACGCACAAGACGGAGAAGCCGGCGGCGCCGGTCCGGCGGCCGCGCTGATCAAGGGGGGGACGTCATGGCGCCGATGATCGCATGTCATCGCGCCCTTCACGGGATCGTGGACAGCCTCGGGCGAGAAAATTAGGGTGGAGGTCGCTGGCCGACACATGGCTGACCCCGGGGACCGGTGATATGCGGATTTTGCGGCAAATCTGGCCGGCCGTTCCCAGCCGTCACCCCCGCCCGGACCCCGTACGCGCACTCGCCGCCGAGATCGCGGCCCGGGACGGCCATGGCCGCTGACCGGCTCATGGGCGGCAACGACCAGGCCGTGGTGCGGATCGGCGCCACGGTGCGGCGGCCGGTGCGTGCGTGGTCGGCGTCGGTCCACGAGCTCCTGCGGCACCTGGAGCGCAAGGAGTTCGGCGGCGCTCCCCGCGTCCTGGGCGTGGACGCGGAGGGCCGGGAGATCCTCACCTACCTGGTGGGCGAGATCGCCGGCGCGCCGCCGTGGCCCGCGTGGGCGTGGAGCGAGGACGCGCTGGTCCAGGTGGCCCGCTGGCTGCGCGACTACCACGAGGCCGTGGCCGACTACGTGCCCGCTCCCACGGCGCGCTGGCGGCTCGGCGGATCCTGGACCCCGGGAACGATCATCGCGCACAACGACGCCGGGCCGTTCAACGCCGCGTGGCACGAGGGCAGGCTGACCGGCTTCTTCGACTGGGACTTCGCCGGGCCGGTCACACCGGGCTCGGACGTGGCGTGGGTGGCCATCGCCTGGGTACCGCTGTACGCCCGGCGCGCGGCGACGGCCGACGGCTTCCGCGACGACGCCGCCCGGCCGGAGCGGCTGCGCCTGTTCCTCGAGGAGTACGGCTGGCGCGGCGGCCCCGAGGAGATCGTCCGCGAGGCGCAGGCGCGCCTGCGCGTGCGGGCCGGACAGATACGCAGATATGGCCGCGGCCCCGACGAGCTTTACGTCCAGCTGTACGAAGGCGGCGTCGCCGACGACCTCGACCAGGCGATTCAGGAGTTGTCCGAGTTTCCCTTGTAAAAAATTCTGTCATGGAGAGAATGCAGTGAAGGAATCCGTCCGGACGTAAGGTGGGGCCATGCGAAGACGTCCTGTCATGGTGAAGCTCGAAGAGACGAGCATGCGCGTCGGCGCCGTCACCGCGTCTAATTCCGCCGGCAACTGACAGCGTGCGGGTGAGGTGTTTCCACCTCACCCGCACTCGGAGGACCACGTGACGGATTGGCGCCCTCGCCTGCGGGAAAGCGTGATCGTCCAGACCGAGGGCGACGAACTGCTCTTCCTCTGCACGGCGGACAGAACGGTGAAGAGATTCGCCGCCGACGCCTTTGTGAAACGGGTGATAACACTTCTGGACGGCACTCGCACATATGCCGAGATCGAGCGGTCCGTCGGTGACTCGCAGCCGCTCGGCGAGGTGCTGCAAATCCTCACGGAAGAGCGGCTGCTGAGCCGGGTCGGCCACCTCGAGGGGTCGTTCGCGCGGCTCGGCGACGATCGCGCCCAATTCTACGACCGCCAATTGCGGCTGCTCCAGGATTTCTGCGACCAGGGCCTCACCGACCTTTCCAGCGGCGTGCAGTTGCAGGAGCGCGTCGACCGCTCGACCGCGGTGGTGTGCGGGGTCGGCGGGCTCGGCGGCTGGGTCGCGCTCTCCCTGGCGAACGCGGGTGTCGGCACCATCCGCTTATGTGACTTCGATCGGGTCGAGCCGTCGAACCTGACCCGGCAGACCCTGTTCTGCGTCGCCGACGTGGGAGCGTCCAAGGTCGAGGCGGCCGCGGCCAGGCTGCGCGCCGCCAATCCCTTCGTCACGGTCGAGACGTTCGACCGGCGCGTCACCTCCGCCGCCGACCTCGCCGACCTGGTGGACGGCGCGGACATCGTGATCAACGCGATCGACCTGCCCACGCCCAACGACACGTCCACCTGGGTCAGCGAGGCCTGCTGGCCGGACGTCCCGCACATCCTGGGCACCGGGTACGCGTACCACATCGGGGTGCTCGGCACGACGGTCCTGCCCGGGGAGACCGCGTGCTGGACGTGCGTCCGCGCCGAGACCTTCGCCGATCACGGGCGCGGCCGGATGGAGTCGCTGGTCGGCAAGAGGCAGAAGGCGGGCGCCATCGGGGCGCTGTGCGGGCTGGTCGGCACGATTCTGGCCTGGGAGGCGATCCGGGTCCTGACGGGGTTGCCCCCGGCGCTGAGCGGGCGGTGGAGCGAGGTGGACTTCTGGCCGCTGGAGATCCGCTCGCGGCCCATCCCGAAGCGGCCCGACTGCCCGAACTGCGGAGAAGCTCCCTGACGGGAAACGGGAAACAACGCCGTGAATCCAGGTCGGGAAAACCTCGCCGAATGCCCTTCTTCATACGAGAATAGATTTCCATGGAGGTCGTCGGCGACGGAATGATTGCCCGGGCGTTCGTCAATTCACCGATGAAGATGGACGGCACGGTGGTGTTCGCCGCCGGGGTGTCGCGGTCGACCACCACCGAAGCGACGGAGTTTCATCGGGAAGCCGCTCTGCTCCGTGAGGCGGTGCGCGACGCCCGCCGGCTCCTCTATTTCTCCACGGCGTCGGCACATCTCTACGGGAACGGCGACGGATCGCCGCGTTCGGAAGAGGACCCGGTTCATCCCACCACCGCGTACGGGCGCCACAAGGCGAAGATGGAGAAGGCGATACGGGCGTCCGGGGTGGACCATCTCATCCTCCGGGTGACGGAGGTCGTCGGGCCGCACCAACGGGGGCATCAGCTGCTGCCCGCACTGGTTTCCCAGGTCAACGACGGCGTGGTGACCGTCTACCGGGGCGCGCGCCGCGATCTCATCGACGTCGCCGACCTCGTGACCATCGCCGCCGAACTCCTCTCCGGCGGCCTTCGTCACGCGACGGTCAATGTCGCCTCGGGCCATCCGGTGACCGCCGAGGAAATCGTCTCCTATCTGATGACATTGTCCGGCCGGTCCGTCACCAAGGTCTATGTGGACACCCCGGCCAACGACTACAACGTCTCGACGAAGAGAATGGCGCAGCACGCGCCGTCCACGGCCCGGATGGGTTTCTCGCCGACCTACTACCGAAGCGTCATCGACCGCTATTACCGTTTCTGAAGAAAGTTCAGGCGTGCGCGGCGGCGTGAATGCCGTAGAGATCCGCGTACATGCCGTTCCGGGTGAGCAGTTCGTCATGTCTGCCGCACTCCACCAGCTTTCCCGCCGCCATCACCAGAATGAGGTCGGCGTCGGCCACGGTGGAGAAACGGTGGGAGACGATGACGCTGATCGCTCCGTTCAGGGCCGCGAGTTCGCGGGAACGCCGCGCGTAGCGGCCGAAGATGGCGTGCTCGCTCGGGGCGTCCAGGGAGGCGGTGGGCTCGTCCAGGACGAACAGCAGGGGCCGGGCCCGTGCGCCGGAGCGGGCGAGCGCCACCTTCTGCCACTGGCCCTCCGACAGCTCGATCCCGCCGAAGCGGCGGCCGAGCTCGGTGGCGGGGCCGTCGGGCAGGCGGGAGACCAGCGCTTCGGCGTCGGCGTCGCGCACCGTGGAGTTCAGATCGCCCCGGCCGCCCATCAGGACGGAGTCCTCGAAGGTGGTGCAGTAGCGGCCGAAGTCCTGGAAGGCGGCGCTCATCGAGGCCCGCCAGCCGGCGGTGTCCAGGGCCGACAGCTCCACGTCGTCGACCAGGATGCTGCCCGAGTCGGGGGCGTACATCTTCGCCAGGAGCTTGACCAGCGTGGTCTTGCCGGAACCGTACTCGCCGACCACCGCGACCACCGCTCCGGCGGGCAGGTGCACGGACAGGTCCTCGAGGACGGGCTCGGTGGTCCCGGGGTAGGTGAAGGACACGTTCCGCAGCTCGATCCCGCGCCGCAGCCGGACGGGCGGGGCCGCGTCGGCGGTGTCGCGGTGCGTCCGGGCGTACTCCATGAGCCACAGGTAGGGCCGCAGCAGCCGGCGGTACCCGCCGACCTGCATGGATCGGTGCAGCGCGTGCTCGACCACGTTGCGGAACTGGACGCCCATGGAGACGGCCAGGATGATGTCCCCCGGGTGGCCCGCCGCCGTGACCAGGAAGATCGCCAGGGTGAAACCGGCGCCGAAGACCAGCCAGCCCGCCGACGACCAGCCGGCGGCGACCAGGGCGGCGCGGGCGCGTGAGCGCGTCACCCGGTCCCAGGCTTCGGCCTGCAGCCTGAGCGCCTCCGCCGCGGCGCCGTAGACGCGCAGCTCCTTCAGCGCGGCCGGGTTCACGCAGATGTCGTCGTACAGGTCCCGGTGGAGGCGCAGGTCCTCCGCCGACTCCATGTCCTCTTCGGCGATCTTCCTGCGGCCGTGCCGTTCCATGGCCAGCTGTACGGCGGCGCACGGCAGCAGCGCGAGCAGCCAGGGGTTCACCCCGCCCAGCACCGCGAGCGCCACCAGCAGCCCGATCGTGGCGGCGACGGCCTGGAGGACCGCCCACGCCCAGTCCACCACCGCGCCGGACTGGCCGCGCAACGTGGTGACCCGGTCCAGGAACTCGGGCTCCTCCAGATGTCCCACCTGCGGCAGTTCGGCGCAGGCGCGCAGGATCCGGGGCTCCACCTCGGTGAGGCTGATCCGCTCCACCAGGTGGATGGTCCGCAGGTAGGCGATGTGCTCGACGCCGAGGTTGAGGGTCAGCACCAGCGCGGCGCCCAGCGCCGCCACGCCTATCGCGGTGGCGGTGCCCGCCTGGGTGGCCTCCACCAGCGCGCGCAGCGTGAGCCCCACCGCCGCGAACATGACCGTCGAGGCCACATGCCAGCCGATCAGGAAGGCCGTCGCCCCGGGATGGCGCTGCCGGCACAGCACGATCAGCTCACGCCACAGGCGCGCGTACTCCCTCACGCGAGATCTCCTTCGTCCAGCCGGTCGTCGTATCCCTGGCTGAAGCGCTGGGCTTGAAGCGCGTACATGGTGGCGTACTGCCCGCCCTCGGCCATGAGCTCCTCATGCGTCCCGGACTCGGTGATCCGGCCGCCGTCGAGCAGCACGATCCGGTCCGCCTGCCGTACCGTCGAGAGGCGGTGCGAGATCAGCACCACGCTGATCCCCTCGGTGATGTCCGGCAGCCGCTGGAAGAGATCGTGCTCGGTGCGGACGTCCAGGTGGGCCGTGGGCTCGTCCAGCACCAGGATCCTGGCCCCCCGGCGGGTGGCGTAGAGCGCGCGGGCGAGCGCGACCTGTTGCCACTGGCCGCCCGACAGGTCCACCCCCGCGGTACGGCTGCGCGACAGCGGCGTGTCGTACCCGCCGGACAGCCGGCTCACCACGGGGACCAGCCCGGCGTCCCGGACGACGCCGGAGAGCAGATCGGGGTCGGCGGCCCCGAGGGCGATGTTGTCGCGCAGGGAGAGGGGGTACTTCAGGAAGTCCTGGAACACCACGCTCAGCCGGGACTGCCAGTCGGGGATGTCCGCGATGTCCGTCCCGTCGGCGAGGATCCTGCCCGAGTCGGGCCGGTACAGCCCGGCCAGCAGCTTGGTCAGCGTCGACTTGCCCGCGCCGTTGAGCCCGACCAGCGCCAGCGACTCCCCCGGCCTGATCTCCAGGTCGACGCCGTTGAGCACCTGCCGGCCCGGGTAGCCGAAGCGTACGTTCTCGAAGCGCAGCAGCGGCGGCGGGCCCGCGGGGGTTTCGGCGTGCGCGCGTAGCGGGATCGGCGCGGGGTTGATCCGCTCCAGCTCAGCGGCGGCCCGCCTGACCGGCCGGGCCCCTTCGAGGGAGATCACGTCGTCGGTCCTGATGGCCACGCTGAACACCGACCAGGCCGCGGTGACCACGGCCACCTCCAGCGCGATGGTGCCCTGACCGGCCGCCGTGCCGAGGGCCACCCAGGTGAAGGCCACGGTGCATCCGGCCAGCGGGAGGAGCAGCGCCAGCCACAGTTGGCGCAGCACCCGCCGATCGTCCTCCCACACGGGGTCCACGTGGGTGCGCATGTCACGCGTGTAGTGCCCGAGCAGCCATTCGCCCGCTCCGAAGACGCGCAGCTCCCGGCCCGCCGCCGGCGTGGTGGCGACCTCGCCCCAGTACTTCCACCGCCGGTGGTACAGGACGCCCTCCACCCAGATCCGGAAATGCCGGACCCACTGGCGGCCGTGCATCATGCGGAAGCACACCGCCGGGATGACCGTCGCCGGCACCAGCCACCACGACCACCAGGCCAGCACCACCGCGGACGACGCCATCCCGACGGCATGGCCCACCAGCTCCAGCCGGCTCACGGCGCCGTCGCCCGACGTCCTGTCGACCCAGTCCCGCGGCTCCGCCGTGGTCGTCTTCACCCGGTCCTGGACGTCCTGCCTCTCGGCCACGTCCACGGTCGGCACGCCCATCACCAGGGCGGCGATCCGCGTGCGGTGCGCGCCGTCGATGCGGTCGGCCGCCAGCCGTCCCACGGGGAACCGGAACGCCAGCGCCAGCTGCCCGGCCAGGACCACGCCGCTCATGAGCAGCACCGGCGCCAGCGCGGATCGGCCGTCCGCCGCCACCAGTTCCTGGACGGCGATCGCGATGCCCGCGGGCACCACCGCATCGATGAGAACCATCACGGTCAACGCGATGGACACCGCCGGGCCCGCGTAGCGGAAGAGCCTCAGCAGGTCCAGCCTTTCTCGCATGGGCATCCCTCAGGCAAGGCCGACGAAAACTTTCCATTCCCTCGCGAAATCTTGCGCAGCGTATGTCCGATTCCGCGGGTCGGTCAATGGAGCTTTCCCGTGCGGCCGGCACCCGCTCCATGTCCTTGACAAGGAATCCGATGGCTCTTGACGATCAAAAAATGCTCACATACGCTCCGGCTAGCTTATCGGGGGCAGTCCGAAAGTTTCGGCAGCTTGGGCTCTGCGGTGGGCTGAATGCAGAGGAACAAGGTCCTTCGGTCCACGCGAAGCACGTGTCTGCGAGGGTGATCTGCGTCGATGCCGAAAGTCTTCACCGCGCTCACTCACGAGCTCACGCTGACCGAGTGCGAACCGATCGCCGTCTCCTTCCAGGGCGATCGCGCCGCTGACGGGCCCCTGACCCTCGGCCAGCTCAACATCCTGCGCTGGCTGGACGGTTTTCCCGATTCGCACGGCTGGATGCGATGGGCGCTGGAATTGCCCGAGGGCGCCGATCTGGACGACGTCACCGAGACCTTCGCCGTTCTGCTGGCCCGCCATGAGGGGCTGCGCTCCACCTACGCGGCCGGCCCTCCCCCGGCCCAGCGGGTCGCCGCGGCGGGCAAGCTGACCATCCACCGCTTCGACGCCGGCGCCGGGCCGGTCGAGTCCGCCGCACTGGCAGCGGAGCTCGGAAACCTCCTGGACACGCGCCCACCGTACAGTCCCAAGACGCATCCGCTGCGCGTCGCCCTGGCCACGCGCGGCGGCAAGGTCCTCGCCGGCGTCATGGACCTCTCTCACCTGACCGCGGATTTCCTCGGCCTCGCCGTCTTCGGCCGCGAGTTCGCGCATCTGGTGCGCCACCCCGCGGAGCGTGCGATCGGGGAGGCCCGTCATCAGCCGCTGGACCAAGCCTGGGCCGAACGGCGTCCACCGCTGGCTCGCCGTACGGCGAGCGCCCTGACGCTGTGGGAGAGCGTGCTGAACCGGGCGCCGCACCACCTCTACACGGCCGCCTCCGCGGGCGCGCCGCGCGACTCGGTCGCCGCCGAACTGTGCTCGCAGGCCGCGGCGACGGCCTTGGCCAAGGTAGAGGCGCGCGTCGGATTCGGGCGCCCGGCGATCGTCCTGGCCGCCATCTGCGCCGTGCTCTCCCAGCGCACCGGGCACTGCGCCGGTGACTTCCTGACGCTTTCCAGCAACCGGTACGACAGCCGTTCGGCGGACTACCTCGGGACTCTCGTGCAGTCGGCCCCCATGCGCGTCGACCTGGAATCCATGAGTTTCGACAAGTGTGTCCATCAAGCGTGGCTGGCGACCGTGAAGGCGGGCAGGCACGGGATCTACGACATCGAGAAACGCTCGCAGATCGCCGCACAGGCCGAGCACCGGCGAGGTGTCCGCTTCTGCTTCGAGCCCCTGTTCAACAATCTCGTGGTGGGCCGGATCGACTCCCAGCCTCCGGAGGCGCCGGCCGAGAGCACTCTCACCTGGACACCCATGGTGGAGACGGACGTCATGCTCAGGTTCGACCTGTTCGCCGCGGAGGAGACGCTCCGCCTGCGGCTGTGGACCGGCCACCTGGACCGGGTCCCCGGGGACGAGCTCGAACGGATCCTGCTGGCGATCGAGAATCTCCTCCTCTCGGCGGCCTCGGAGGACCTGAGCCGCCCGCGGATGGACGAGGTCACCGGGCTGGGCCCGCTTCCACGGGACGGCGACTGGCTGCTGGTCGACTCGTGCTGGATCCAGGTCGGCGAGGTGCAGCGGCTCCTGGACGAGGTGCTCACCCCGCTCCCCGCCCGGGTCTTCCCCGAGGTCCGGGGCGAGCCGCTGGTGGCCTTCCTCGCCCGTGGCCCGCGGGTCCGGTCCGCCGAGGAGGCGCACGCGCTCTGCATGGAGGGCCTGCGCCGCCGTCCCACCGCGATGACACCCCGCCGCTATGTGCTCTGCGATCACGCCCCGGACGACGTGGGCGACCTGGACGCCTGGCTGGGCCGGCCCGTGGTGGCGGAAGGCGCGGGCCGTACGACAGGGCAGCCGGGATGACCGGCGTCGTCGGCCGGTGGATGCGCCACGTCCGGGCCCATCCCCAGGACATCGCGATCCACGCCAGGAAGCGGGTCGCCACCTACCACGACCTCGCCGTCCGGGCCTCGGGACACCTGGCGGAACTCGATGCCGTCCCGGGCGGCGATCCGGTGCTCATCGCGTGCGCCGATCCGGTGGAGACCGTCGCCGCGATGCTCGCGGCCATGGCCTGCGGCCGCGTGTTCGCTCCGGTGGACGTACGAACGCCGCCCGCGCGGCTGGCCATGGCCATCGACGACCTGCGGCCGGGAGCCGTCGTCGTCGATCGGGCCGGAGCTCCGGTCCTCGCAGGGACCGGCAGGAAAGGGTTCCGGACGCTGGACGCCCGGGACGTACGAGATCACGCGGTGGATCCGGCACGATGGAACCCCGCCGAGCAGGACGGCCCCGGCTACGTCTACTTCACCTCGGGGACCACGGGCCGGCCGAAGGGGGTCGTGGGAAGCCTCCCGGCGATCACGCATTTCGTCACCTGGGAGATCGACCTCGTGGGCGCGGGCAGGGGGACGCGCGTCTCCTCGCTCACCTCCGCCGGATTCGACGCCTTCCTGCGCGACGCCTTCGTCCCGCTGTGCTCGGGCGGGACGATGCTCGTGGCCCCGCAGAGCGCCCGCAGCGGCCAGGGGCTCGCCCACTGGCTGGAGACCAACCGCGTGCAGATCCTCCACTGCGTCCCCACGGTCTTCCGCACGCTCCGAGCGGCGGACCTGACGCCCGGGTCGCTGCGCGAGCTGCGCGCCGTCCTGCTGGCGGGAGAGCCGGTACGCCCCTCCGACGTCCGCTCCTGGCAGGAGCTCTTCGGGACGGAGAAGGAGCTGATCAACCTCTACGGCCCGACCGAGACCACGATGACCAAGCTCTTCCACCGGGTCACCACCGCGGACGCGACGGCGGACTCGGTCTCCGTCGGCGTACCGCTCCCAGGTGTGACGGTGCGGCTCCTGGAGTCGGGCGAGGTCGAGCTGCGCACGCCGTTCCCGCTCCACGGCTACCTCGGGGAACGGCAGGGCGGCTTCGACCCGTCCGATCCGCACCGGTTCCGGACGGGCGACCTCGGGCGGTTCCGGCCGGACGGCTCCCTGGAGCTCCTGGGCAGACGCGACCGGCAGGTCAAGGTGAACGGCGTGCGCGTCGAGCTCGACGACGTGGCGAACGTGCTCATGCGCTCTCCCGGGGTCCATGACGCCCACGTCGTCCTCGTGGGTGAGAAGCTCTGCGCGTACGTGGTCGCCGATGACGGCCGCCACGAGCAGGAGGTGCTGCGCCATCTGCGCGAGCATCTCCCACCGGGCGTCGTTCCCACCGTGTTCGTGTGGCTCGACGAGCTGCCACGGACCTTGAGCGGGAAGGTCGACCGCCCCCGGCTGCCCCAGCCTCCGGAGAAGACCCGCGGAAGAGAAAGAGCCGATGCGTTTTAGTCTGTTCTACTTCGCCGACGACAGCACGCAGCCTTCCGCCGACCGCTACGAGCTGCTCCTGGAGGGGGCACGCTACGCGGACGCGCACGGCTTCACGGCCGTGTGGACGCCGGAGCGCCACTTCCACGCCTTCGGCGGGCTCTATCCGAACTCCGCGGTGACCGGCGCGGCCGTCGCCGCGGTCACCGAACGCGTGGCCGTCCGCGCCGGCAGCGTGGTCGCCCCGCTGCATCACCCGATCCGCATCGCGGAGGACTGGGCCGTGGTCGACAACCTGTCCGGCGGACGGGTGGGGGTGTCCTTCGCCTCCGGGTGGCACGCGGTGGATTTCGCCTTCAACCCCGACAGGTACGCCGACAGGACCCGCATCACCGTCGAGACGCTGGAACAGGTCCGCCGCCTGTGGCGGGGGGACGAGGTGAGCGTCGTCACGGGGGTGGGCGAGGAACAGCGGGTCCGCATCTTCCCGCCACCCGTCCAGCCGGAGCTCCCGGTCTGGCTGACGAGCTCCGGCAGCGTCGGGACGTTCCGCACGGCCGGCGCCCTCGGCGTCGGCGTCCTGACCAACCTGCTCAGCCAGAGCGTCGACGAGCTGGCACTCAAGATCAAGGAATACCGCGCGGGACTCGACGGCAGGCCCGGCGACGTGGTGGTGATGCTGCACACCCACCTCGGGCCGCCGACCGACGCGGTGCGGGAGGCGCTGACGGCGTACGTCCGGAGCTCGGTCGGCCTGCACCTCGGTTCGAGCGCCGGCTCGGCGCGCGACGTCGACCCCGCCGCGCTCGGCCCCAAGGCTGTCGAGTTCATGACGCGCAGAACCGTCAAACGGTTCTTCGACGAGGCGGGCCTGCTGGGCGAGCCGGCCGTCGCGGCGGAACGGGTCCGCCGGCTGGCGGCGATCGGCGTGGACGAGATCGCCTGCCTCATCGACTTCGGCCTGGAGGCGTCCGCGGTCCTCGGGAGCCTGGACCTGCTGGGCAAGCTGCTGGACAGCGGTGATCACTGATGGACGCGCACACCAAGAGGCGCCTGCCCGAGGCCGAGGTCAAGGGCCTCGTCCAGCGCGCCCTCGGACGCCGCGCCGTCGCCGCGCGAGAGCTGGGAGCGGGTACGTTCGCCGCGCTGTGGCGCGTCCGGCTGGACGGCGGTTCCGAGGTCGTCCTCAAGCTCAGCCCTCCCGGCGATGCCGGGCTCCTCGCCTACGAGCGCGACATCATCCGGACGGAGGCGCTGTTCTACCCCCTCTCCGAGGGGGCCGGCGTCCCGCAGCCCCGGTTGCTCCACGCCTGCCTCGATGGCCCCGTACCGCATCTGATCATGACCGCGGTCGAGGGAGTCCCCTGGTCGGACGTGGCCGAGCGGCTGGCCGAGGAGGAGTCCCGGCAGTTGCGCTCCACGCTCGGGCAGTACGTCGCCGCGCTGCATCGCATCAAGGGGACGGAGTTCGGCTACCCGCATCTGCCCGGGATGAGGGCCGCCACCTGGCGGGAGGCCTTCCTGGCCATGCTCGACGGCCTCCTCGCCGACGCCGTCCGGTTCGACGCCGACCTTCCCTGGCCGGCCGGCGAGATCGCGCGTGCCGTACGGGCCGACGCCGGCGCGCTCGACGAGGTCACCGAGCCCGCCCTGGTCCATTTCGACCTGTGGCCCGGCAACATCCTGCTGGACCTCGACCGCCGGCCGCCGCGCATCGCGGCGCTGATCGATCACGAACGGGCGTTCTGGGGGGATCCGCTGGCCGACTTCGTCTCCCTCGACGTGTACGGCCGAGCCGAGCACGACCCGGACCTGCTGCGGGGCTACCGGCAGGCCGGCGGACGCCTCGAGCTCACCAGGAGCGCGCGCACCCGGCTCGCCCTCTACCGGACCTACCTCTACCTGATCATGATCATCGAGGAGAAGCCCCGGGGATTCGATGACGCCGACCGCCATGACCACGTCGTGAAAGGGCTCCTCGAACAGCTGATCCGCTGAACCGCGCAGGGAGATGACCAAGGTGGAAAGAAAGCTGACGGAGAATCGATCCAGCAGGACGCTGACCCCGGCCGAGTTCGCCGACGTCCGGCGCAAGCTCACGGTGCGGTCGCGGACCAGGAGGGGGGTCGGAGCCGATCCCGGCTATGCGACCGACCTGCCCGGCGAGCTCAGCCTGCAGCTCACCTACTCCTGCAATCTGCGCTGCGACCACTGTTTCCAGTGGAACGACCAGGGCTTCCTGCGCGACTACAGCAGAGACCGGGTCACCGCCGAGCTGGACATCGAGGTGCTCGAACGGCTGCTCCGCGAGACGGACGAGACCAGGCCCAAGACCTGGCTGTGGGGCGGCGAGCCGCTGATGTACCGCCGCCTGCCCGAACTGGTCGAGCTCCTTCTCCGCTACCCCCGCAAGGTCAACATCTGCACGAACGGCCTCCTCATCGAGCGCAACCTGGAGCACCTGCTCAAGCTCGGCAGCAACCTCAACCTGACGGTCAGCCTCGACGGGCTCGAAGCCGACCACGAGGCGCTGCGCGGACCGAGGTCGTTCTCCAGGACGGAACGCAACCTCAAGACCCTGCTCGACCTGCGCAGGAGCGGGGAGTACCAGGGCGAGGTGACCGTCAACTCCATGGTCAGCAACGCGACGGCGGGCCGCCTGTACGAGTTCATGGAGTGGGCCGAGGAGCTGGAGCTCCACTCGGTCTTCTTCCAGCTGCCCTGGTGGATCACTCCCGAGGCCGCCGCGCGGATGGACGAGGTGTACGCGCGCGACTTCGCCTGGCTCAACGCGCCTCCTCCACCCGGGCAGGCCACCTGGCACTCCTACACCTACCACCTCGAACCGGACAACATCCCCGTCCTGCTGGAGTCGATGAGAAGGCTCGCCGGACGCGTGTGGAAGCCCTGGATCCGCTACACGCCCGAGGTGACGCTCGACGACGTCACCGACTTCGCCCTCGGCCGCAGCCGGCTGGTCGCGGGCAAGTCCACCTGCCTGGCGGTCTCCAGCCGGCTGGAGGTGCACGCCGACGGCAAGGTCAGCTCGTGCAAGTTCTTCCCCGAGTTCATCGTCGGGGACATCAGGGACGGGACTCTGGCGGAGGTCTGGCACAGCCCCGCCTTCCGCCGGGTGCGCACCACGCTGCGCGCGACGGGCCTGATGCCCGTCTGCTCGAAGTGCTCATCGCTCTACGAAAACGGAGTGTGAACGAGATGGACGACCTCCTGCCGCAGATCAAGTCGATGCTGGCCGAGGCCCTGGGCGACGACTGGGCCGCGGAGGAGCTCGGCGACGACGCGGACATCATCCGCGAGCTGGGCATGGACTCCATCCAGTTGATCAACTTCCTGTTCATGGTCGAGGAGCGGTTCGACGTGGAGCTCGACTTCGACCGGCTGGACATCGAGGGGCTGTACTCCATCCGCGCCTTCTGCGGTTTCGTCCTGTCGCATGTCAACGCCCTGGCATGATCGCGATCCTGACAGGCGGCCCGGGGCTCGGCGCCCACGTCACCGGCCTGCTGCTCAGACGACGGCTCAAGGAGCTCGGGGCACCTAGCGAGGTCTTCCTGGCCGAGGCGTTCTGGCAGCCCGAACGGCGCGAGAGGATCTCCGCCAGCAAGGAGGCGTACCAGCGGGACTTCCGTCTCGCCCGGGTCGGCCAGCGCCTTTTCCGCAACCTGTCGGACGCCTTCGACCCGATGCTGATCGAATCGGCGAAGAAGCGCTGGCATGACGACGCGGTCCACCGTTTCGTCGTCTTCAGCGGTCTCTGGCTGCCCGTCGTGGAGAGTTACGCGGAGGAGTTCGGGGCGGTACCCGTTGACGTGTGCCACGCCGACTCGGCCAACTCCCCGTCCTTCGCCCGCCGGGCCGAGTCACTGGGCAGGCACCGGGAGGTGTGGCTGTTCGACTCCGCCGGCAACGACATCCCCTGGACGATCAGGGCCACCACCGAGCCGCCGCTGCGCTGGGAGGATCGGGACAGGCGCGTCCTGGCGCACGGCGGCGGCTGGTCGATGGGCACGTACCTGGAGCGGGCCGCCGAGCTGACCGCCGCGGGCCTGCCCCTCGACCTCGTGGTGCGCGACGTCGGCGAGGCCCCCGGCCTCGCTCCCGGCTCGCGTCGCTTCATGATGGATCCCTCCTGGAATCCCTGGCACGACGACGGCTTCCCGCCCTTCGGCGAGATCGTCGCCGACGCGCCCCCCGTGTACGAGCAGGCCGAGGACCATCACCAGGCACTCGACCTGACCAGGCACGCCGTGGCGATCATGGCCAAGCTGGGCGGAGGCACGATCCTCGACGCGTTCACCGCGGCGACGCCGATCATCTGCCTGGAGGGGTACGGCGAGCACGAGGATCGTAACGTGCAGTTCTGCGTCAACCTGGGCATCGGCATCTCGTTCGAGACGTGGCGGGACACCGGCTTCTCGCTGGAGCCGCTCGCGCGGATGCACCGCCGCCTGCTCGACCTGCACGACCGGCCCCGTGATTACGCGCGGGAGCTGGCGGCGGTTGCCAGCTGATCGCCGTGCTCGCTCCCCCGTCACGAGCCGCCCGGCATCACCTCGGGCAGCTTCGGGGGCCGATGTCCTGCCCGGCGCCGACGACGGTGACCTGGGCTGCAGGGATTTCCGGTGCCAGGGCGGCGGCCGTGCAGACGATCTGGTCGATGGCCAGTGCGGGTAGTTGGCTTGGCGGGGTGGACAGGGTCACCACCAGGTGG
>NZ_JBSFTC010000266.1:0-15588 GCF_053590415.1 Nonomuraea sp. NPDC003201 | reverse complement strand
CCCGACGCCGTCAGAGGGACGTCTGCTCGGCCGGGGCCGACCCGGACGGCAGGGCCTCGGGCCCGGAGGCGAGGGCGCCGCCGACCGCGCCGATGGTGTTGGTCAGCCGCACGCCCGAGCCGTCGCGGCGGCCGATCTCCTCCGGCAGCGGCACGGGCTTGCCCACCGCCGAGACCGCCTTGGCCGGCGCCGGACCGGCCCACGCCAGCAGCAACTCGTCCTCGCCCTTCAGGAACCGCTGCGCCCGGACCCCGCCTGTCGCCCGCCCCTTGGCCGGGAACTCGGCGTAGTCGGACAGCTTGCCGCCGCCCACCTGCGTGCCGGGCAGCGCGGTCGAGGAGCCCGCGATCGTGACCACGTGCGCGGGACGCTCGGGATCCACCACTCCGAACCAGATCACCCGCGCCCCGTCGTCGAGCCGGATGCCCGCCATGCCGCCCGCCGGGCGGCCCTGCGGGCGCACCTGCGAGGCCGGGTAGCGCAGGAGCTGGGCGCCGGAGGAGATGAACACCAGGTCGTGCGACTCCGACACCAGCTCGACCGCGCCCACCACGATGTCGCCGTCCTTCAGCGTGATCACTTCGAAGTCGTCGCGGTTGGCCGGATAGTCGGGCACCACCCGCTTGACCACACCCTGCGCCGTGCCCAGGGCCAGGCCGGGGCCGTCGGGGTCGAGGGAGCCCAGGCCGACGACCTTCTCGTCGGGCTGCAGCGAGACGTATTCGGACACCGGGTGCCCGCCCGACAGGGACGGCGGGTTGGCCGTGGTCGGCAGGGTCGGCAGGTCGACGACCTGGATCCGGATCAGCCGGCCCAGCGACGTCACCACGCCCACCTCACCGCGTACGGACGTCTTCACGACCGACACCAGCACGTCGTGCGCCGACCGTTCGCCCTCGCCGGACAGCGGCGTGGCGTCGGAGGTGCGGGCCAGCAGGCCGGTCGAGGACAGCAGCGCCAGGCACGGGTCGTCGGCCACCTGCAGGTCCACGACCGCGACCGGGGTGCGGGTGACGCCGGGCGCCTCCAGCAGGACGGTGCGGCGCGGCATGCCGTACTTCTTGGCCACGTCGGCCAGCTCGCCCGAGACCACCTGGCGCAGCTTGGCGTCGGAGGAGAGGATCTCGGTCAGCTTGGCGATCTCGTCGCTCAGCGTCTCCTTCTCCCGGTCCAGCTCCAGTTTGTCGAACCTGGTGAGCCGGCGCAGCGGCGTGTCCAGGATGTAGGAGGCCTGGATCTCGCTCAGGTCGAACACGTCCATCAGCCGCGTGCGGGCCTCGGCCGAGTCGTCGGAGGAGCGGATGACCTGGATGACCTCGTCGATGTTGAGCAGGGCGATGATGAGGCCGTCGACCAGGTGGAGGCGCTCCTCGCGCTTGCGCCGCCGGTACTCCGACCTGCGGCGCACCACCTCGAGCCGGTGGTCGACGTAGACCTGGAGCATCTCGCGCAGGCCGAGCGTGCGCGGCTCGCCGTCGACGAGGGCGACGTTGTTGATGCCGAACGTCTCCTCCATCGGCGTCAGCCGGTAGAGCTCCTCCAGGACGGCCTCGGGGATGAAGCCGTTCTTGATCTCGATGACCAGCCGGAGGCCCTTGTGGCGGTCGGTGAGGTCCTTGAGGTCGGCGATGCCCTGGAGCTTCTTGGCGTTCACCAGCTCCTTGATCTTGGTGACGACGCGCTCGGGGCCGACGTTGTAGGGGAGCTCGGTGACGACGATGCCCTTGCGGCGGGGCGTGATCTGCTCGACCGTGCATTTGGCCCGCATGCGGAACGTGCCGCGCCCCGTCTCGTACGCGTCGCGCACGCCCTGCAGCCCGATGATCGAGCCGCCCGTCGGCAGGTCGGGACCCGGGACGAACGTCATCAGCTCGTCCAGCGTCGCGTCCGGCTTCTTGATCAGGTGGCGGGCGGCGGCCACGACCTCGTTGAGGTTGTGCGGCGCCATGTTGGTGGCCATGCCGACCGCGATGCCGCTGGTGCCGTTGACCAGCAGGTTGGGGAACGCCGACGGCATGACGACCGGCTCGGTCTCCTGGCCGTCGTAGTTGGGCTTGAAGTCGACGGTGTCCTCGTCGAGGGAGTCGACCATGAGCATCGCCGCCGGGGCCAGCCTGGCCTCGGTGTATCGCATGGCGGCGGGCAGGTCGTCGGGCGAGCCGAAGTTGCCGTGGCCGTCGACGAGTGGCAGGCGCATGGAGAACGGCTGCGCCAGGCGCACCAGGGCGTCGTAGATGGCGCTGTCACCGTGGGGATGCAGCTTGCCCATGACGTCGCCGACGACGCGCGACGACTTGACGTGGCCGCGATCCGGGCGCAGGCCCATCTCGCTCATCGAGTAGAGGATGCGACGCTGCACGGGCTTGAGGCCGTCGCGCGCGTCGGGCAGGGCGCGCTGGTAGATCACCGAGTAGGCGTACTCGAGATAGCTGGTGCGCATCTCGGAGGTGACGTCGATGTCGACGATCCGCTCCTCGAAGTCCTCGGGCGGGGGTGCAGTCGTGCGTCGGGCCATGTCGAACATTGTGCCGAAGGTATTCGGGTGCCCGCGACTCGTTGGCGCTACAAGTCGCGCCCGGCGTGTACGGAAGGCTCTCCCGGACGGCCCTTGACCAAGCAATTGCTTGGGTCGTACGTTCGGGCCGAGGGTTCCCACCTGTATCCGGAGGCGTCATGATCGAGTTCCATCCCGTGACCATGCATATCGGCGCCGAGGTCACCGGGGTCGATCTGCGCAAACCGCTGTCGCAGGAAGAGGTCGCCACCCTGCGGGCCGGCTGGCTCAGGCACCTCGTGCTGTTCTTCCGCGACCAGCACATCGACGACGAACAGCACCTGCAATTCGCCCTGAACTTCGGCACGCTCAACCACCCGGCCTTCAAGAAGGACTCCACCAGCCCCATCCACATCCTCGACCAGACCTCACCGAAGGGCGAGGGCGGGGACGAGTGGCACAGCGACAACACCTTCGAGCCCACCCCGCCGATGGGCTCCCTGCTCCGCTGCGTCCAGCTGCCCAGCGTGGGCGGGGACACGTGCTGGGCGAACACGTACCTGGCGTACGAGACGCTCTCGCCGTCGCTGCAGCGGCTGTGCGACGAGCTGACCGCCGAGCACGACATCACGATGTCGATGAAGAAGGCGATCGCGAAGGGGCACCCGTTCGACCTGGCCGAGATCCAGGCCAAGTGGCCGCCGGTGGAGCGCCCGGTGGTGCGCGTGCACCCGGAGACCGGCCGCAAGGCCCTGTTCGTCAACCGCGCCTCCACGACCCGCCTGGTGGGGCTGACGGACCGGGAGAACGAGGCGCTGCTGCCGCTCCTGATCGACCACATCCGGTCGCCGGAGTACCAGCTCCGGCTGCGGTGGCGGCCCGGCACGCTGGCGTTCTGGGACAACCGCCCGACCCAGCACTACGCGGTGGCCGACTACACCGAGCGCCGCCGCATGCACCGCGTCACCGTCAACGCCTTCCCCGAGCACGCCGACAAGTAGCGGTCCGTAGCCCTTCTGAGGTCACAGTTCCACCGAATGCGGGGCGGGTATGGCGGTCGGCGGCGCATTCCGTCGGAGAAAGCTGGTAACAAGGGGGGCATGAGTGAAGCCCCCGATGTCGCGATGCTGCGTGAAGAGGCCGAGGAGCGGTTGCGGGCCCTGGCCGGGGAGCACGCCGTGCTGCGCGAGGACCAGTGGGCCGCGATCGAGGCGCTGGTGCTGGATCGGCGGCGGGTGCTCGTCGTGCAGCGCACCGGCTGGGGCAAGTCGGCCGTCTACTTCGTGGCCACGGGGCTCCTGCGCGAGCTCGGCGAGGGCCCCACGGTCATCGTCTCGCCGCTGCTGGCGCTCATGCGCAACCAGATCGCCGCCGCCGAGCGGGCCGGCATCAGGGCCGTCACGATCAACTCCGCCAACCCCGAGGCGTGGGAGGAGATCTACGGCGAGGTCGCCGAGGGCATGGTCGACGTGCTGCTGGTCAGCCCCGAGCGGCTCAACAACCCCGACTTCCGCGACAACGTCCTGCCCGAGCTGGCCGAGAGCGCCGGGCTCGTGGTGGTGGACGAGGCCCACTGCATCTCCGACTGGGGCCACGACTTCCGGCCCGACTACCGCAGGCTGGCCACGCTGTTCGAGGAGCTGCCGCCGGGCATCCCCGTCCTGGCCACCACCGCCACCGCCAACGCCCGCGTCACCCGTGACGTGGCCGAGCAGATGCGCCTGCCCGGCGACGACGGCGACGGCACGCTGGTGCTGCGCGGGGCGCTGGAGCGGGAGAGCCTGCATCTGAGCGTCGTGCGCCTGCCCACTGCCGAGCAGCGGCTGGCCTGGCTGGCGCAGACGCTGCGCGAGCTGCCCGGCTCCGGGATCATCTACACCCTCACCGTCGCCGCCGCCCACGAGATCGCCGGATACCTGCGCGACCAGGGGTTCGAGGTGGCCGCCTACTCCGGGCAGACCGACCCGGCCGAGCGGCTGGCCGCCGAGGAGGCGCTGCTGACCAACAAGCTCAAGGCGCTGGTGGCGACGAGCGCGCTGGGGATGGGGTTCGACAAGCCGGATCTGGGGTTCGTGGTGCACGTGGGGGCGCCGCAGTCGCCCGTCGCCTACTACCAGCAGGTCGGCCGGGCCGGGCGCGGGGTCGAGCGGGCCGAGGTGATCCTGCTGCCGGGCACCGAAGATCGGGATATCTGGTCATATTTCGCCTCGCTGGCGTTCCCGCCCGAGCCGGTTGTCCGGACCACGCTCCAGACGCTCGAAGAGCGCGGCCTCATGTCCACCCCGGCGCTGGAGACGGCGGTCGACCTGAGCCGGAGCCGGCTGGAGATGATGCTCAAGGTCCTCGACGTGGACGGCGCGGTCCGGCGGGTCAAGGGCGGCTGGGAGGCCACCGGCGAGCCGTGGGCCTACGACGTCGAGCGCTACACCCGCATCGCCGCCGAGCGCAGGGCCGAGCAGGAGGCCATGCTGGGCTATCTGACGACGTCCGAGTGCCGGGAGCAGTTCCTGCGCAGGCACCTCGACGACGAGACCGCCACGCCGTGCGGCCGCTGCGACAACTGCACCGGGCGGCACCGCTCGCCGGAGATCGGCGCGCAGGCCGTCGAGGGCGCCCGCCAGCGGCTGAGCAGGCCCGGCGTCGAGATCGAGGCCCGCAGGCAGTGGCCCACCGGGCTGGCCGACCTGTCCGGGCGGATCAAGCCGGAGCTGGGCGCCGAGCCCGGCCGCGCGCTCGGGCGGCTGACCGACATCGGCTGGGGCAACCGGCTGCGGGAGCTGTTCCACGGGGGCGACGGGCCGGTGTCCGACGACGTGTTCAAGGCCGTGGTGCAGGTGCTGGCGTCCTGGGAATGGCGCGAGCGGCCCGTGGCCGTGGTCAGCGTTCCGTCCGCGACGCGCCCCACGCTGGTGCGGAGCTTCGCCGAGCGGCTGGCGTCCGTGGGCCGGCTGTCCTATCTCGGCGAGCTGGGCTATCGGGCGGGGGCGCCCGGGCAGCAGTTCAACAGCGCGAAGCGGGTGCAGGCGGTCCGGGGGACGCTCGCCATGCCCAAGGAGCTGGGGGCCTCGATCGCGCAGTGCGGCGGGCCGGTGCTGCTGGTGGACGACCGCGTCGACACGGGGTGGACGATGACGCTGGCGGCGGCCCTGATCCGGCACGCGGGTGCTCCGGCGGTCCTCCCGCTCGCCCTGGCCGTCACCTCCTGAGCGCCTACCTGACGCCCATGGTGAGCAGGTCGTAGTTGTCGTAGACGGGGCTGACGTGGACGTTGGCGGCGTTCTGGCCGCGTAGCAGCAGCGGGCTGATCCAGACCAGCGGCACGAGCACGGCTTCATCGGCGAGCTTCTGCTCCACCTCGGTCCACAGGTCGGCCCGCTTGCCCGCGTCGAGCTCGGCCCTGGCCCGGTCCATGAGGTCGTCGATCGCCTTGACGCGGACGCTCACGTTGAACGAGTACGTGTCGGTGATCTGCCGGCTGTCCGCGATCGACGACAGGAACGAGTCGGGGTCGGGCCAGTCGGGCGCCCAGGACTTGGGGATCAGGCCGATGCCCTGCCGCTTGAGCTGCCCGGGATTGCCGCCGTACGACTTGTGGAACTCCAGGGTGGAGACCTGCCGCAGCTTGACGTCGATGCCGATCTCGCCGAGGTCGTGCTGGACGACCTCGGCCATCTGCTTCTCGCTGGGCAGGTCCCGAAAGACGTAGTCGGTGGTGAACCCGGACGGTTTCCCGCACGCGGCCAGCGACTGCTTGGCGGCCTGCTGGTCACCCTCGGCCTTCAGGTTCGGATCGGGCCAGCGGCCGCCGGCGACCGTGGGCGGCACGAGCGAGGTGGGCAGCTTGGACTGCGCGGTTCCGGGGCCGTACGCGCGGGCGAGGTTCTTGAGGTTGAGCGCGCGGACCACCGCCTTGCGGCAGTCGACGTGGTCGAACGGCGGCACCTGCGGGTTGATCGCCAGCATGCGCACCGACGCGGTCACCGGGGCGTCGGCCCGCTTCTTGAGCGCCGGGTCGGCGAGCACCGCCGCCGCGGCGTCCGGCGAGGTGATGGACGGGCCGAACTCCGCGGTGCCGGCCCGCAGCCGCTGCTCGGCGTCGGTGACCTGGTAGTCGATCTCGTACCGGTCGGGGAGCGGGTCGCGGTTGGGGTCCGTGGCGGCGGCCCACTGGTCGTTGCGGGTGAGGACGAGCTTCTTCTTGTCGGCGGACACGCTCTCGATCTTGTACGGGCCCGAGGCGAGGACGCCGTCCTGCGTGTCCTTGGCCTTCGGCACGGGGACGGTCTCGGGGAGCTGCACGACGTCGTCGAACGTCGCGTACGGCCGCTTGAGACGGAAGACGATCGTCCGCTCGTCGGGCGTCTGGATGGCCGAGTCGGTGTTCGCGCTCGATGACTTGGCGGGGCCCCGGTAGCCGGAGGGGAGGTCGAGCATGAGGTCGAAGTGGCTCGATCCCAGATTGCGCGAGGGATCCATGCTCCGCAGGATCGCGTACTTGACGTCCTCGGAGGTGATCGGCGTGCCGTCCTGATATTTCACGCCTTGTCGGAGTCTGTACGTCCAGGTTTTGCCCCCGTCGCCCGGCACGCCGAGCGATTCGGCCAGGTCCGGCACGACCTGCGTCCCGGCGGCCCCCGGCACCGGCCTGAACATCGTCAGCGAACGCCCGTAGAGCCGGACCAGGTTCAGGGAATCCATCGTGTACATGTTCCCCGGATCGACGGACTCCAGCTCGTACGGCGAGACGACGCGCAGGGTCCCGCCCTTCCTGGCCGAAGGGTCCGCCACGGAGGTCACGGCCGCCCCGAAGGCCGCCACGGGCGAGGAGGACGTGGGAGTGGGGTCCGGCCGGCGGTCCTCGGGATGGGTCCGCGCCACGAGCCACACCGAGACCCCGGTCACGAGAGCGGTGGCCGCCGCCCCGATCGAGACCAGCGCCCTCCGCTGCCCGCGCCGCCGCGAAGGCTCGGTCGCGGCCCCCGGCACGGGCGGCCGTACGGGGCCGCTGGCCGGATACGCCAGGGGTGTCCCCGGACGGAGGTTCCCCCCGTTCGCCTGTGGGCCGCTGATCGGCCGCTCTCCCGGAGGGGCGGTGCCGGCGCGGATGAGGTCCCGCATCAGCTGCTCGGCGGTGGGGCGTCGCCGGGGGTCCTTGGCCAGGCAGGCCCACAGCAGCGGCGCCAGCTCCGGTGGCACGCCGTTCAGGTCGGCGTCGAGGTTGAGGATGCGGTGCATGACCACGGGCAGCGGCCCGAAGCCGAAGGCCCCGCGCCCGGTGGCGGCGAAGATCATGGTGCCCGCCCAGGCAAAAACGTCGCTCGCCGGAGAGGCCTCTCCGAGGAACTGCTCGGGGGCCATGAACGCGGGCGTCCCCACGATGCCGGTGGTCAGGCTCTGGCTGATGTCGAGCGCCCGGGCGATGCCGAAGTCGATCACGCGGGGCCCGTCCGGCCCGAGCAGCACGTTGCTGGGCTTGAAGTCCCGGTGGACGACCCCGGACCCGTGGATGGCCACCAGGGCCGTGGCGGTGGTGATCGCCAGCCGCATGAGCGCCGGGCCCTGGACGGGGCCTTCCTTGGTGACCTGGTGCTGCAGGGAGGGCCCGTCGACGTACTCGCCGACGATGAAGGGCTGGTCGTTGACGGCCCCGACCTCGAGCACGCGTGCCGTGCAGAACTCGGCCACCCGCCGCGCCGCCTCGGCCTCGCGGCGGAAGCGGCGTACCGCCTGCTCGTCGTCGGCGAACCTGGCGTGCAGCAGCTTGATCGCGACCTGCTCGCCGGAAGGGGAGACACCGAGGTAGACGCTGCCCTGACCGCCCTCGCCGAGAAAGCCGGTGACCTTGTACGAGCCCACCGACGTGGGGTCGCCCGGCCGTAACGGACGCACGCCGCGCATCCGGCTCCCTTATTTCGCGCTCATCCCGATTTTCTCCACCATAGCGGTGCAGGACCGCTCATAACGGAGCCCTGTGGGACTAGAACGGCGGGCGGGCGCCCAGGTGCGCGATGGCCTTCGCGGCCAGACGGCAGCCGGCGGACAGCGACTCGGTCGGCGGCTTGCCCGCCAGCCAGACGGGCAGGAAACCGGCGCTGAACGCGTCTCCGGCACCCGTGCCGTCCACGATCTTGTCGACCGGCTCGGCGGCCACGTGGACCGGGTCGGGGCGGCCGTTGGCGTACCACAGCGCGCCTTCGGAGTTCATCTTGATGACGACCTGCGGGAACCACGCCGTCAGCACCTTGGCGGCGGCCTCGGCGTCGTCGCGGCCGGTCAGCACCTTGGCCTGCTCGATGTTGGCGAACAGCAGCTTGACCCCGTTGGTCCACTCCAGGAACGACTCGGCGCCCGTACGCTCCAGAGGCGCGGACGAGGCGCAGTCGACCGAGATCGACATCCCGCCGCGCCTGGCCATGTCGAGCGCTGCCAGGCCCGCGTCGCGCGAGCCCTCGTTGATCAGCGTGTAGCCGGACAGGTGGAGGTGCGCGCCGCTGGAGAACAGGTCGCGCGGCAGGTCCTCGGGCGACAGCGCGGCGTTGGCGCCGGGGTCGGAGAGCATGGTGCGCTCGCCCTTGTGCGTGACCAGCACCACGCAGGTGCCGGTGGGCCGCTCAGGGTCCATGACGAGCCGGGCGTCGACGCCGTAGCCCATCAACTCCATGTCACGGTTACGCCCCGTGATGTCGGCGCCCCTGCGGCCGATGAAGGCCACCTCGGCGCCTTCGACGGCTAGCCACGAGGCGATGTTCGCCCCCGAGCCGCCGCCGTGCATGGTCACGATCGCCGGGGTGTCACTCGCCCTGGCAAGCGCATAACGGGCGCGCGCGACCGCGTCGGTCATGAGATCGCCCACCACGACGACCCGCGTCATGATGTCACCACCTTGCTGCCTTCAGAACGAGCCTGGCCACGGCAAAACTAACAGCTTCCGGGCTGCCCGTGGGGCGGTCCCACGACACCGGGCTGCAGTCGATGCACAAGCGTTGCCCAACAGGGGCTCCGGTCTTGGCATATGAAATGCGGGTTTACGCTCGACACTGTGGAGGCACACTATCCGGCCCACTGGGAAGCCGACGTCGTTTTGGCCGACGGAGGCACGGCGCACGTCCGGCCGATCAAGCCCGCAGACGCCGACCGCCTCCGCTCCTTTTACTCGCGACTGTCGGACGAGTCGATCTATTTCCGGTTCTTCGGGCCGAGGCCCCGGCTGTCCGACCGGGAAGTCGAGCGGTTCACCAACGTCGACTACGTCAACCGGGTCGCGCTGATCGCCACCATCGGCGCCGAGATGGTCGCCGTCATCCGCTACGACCGCACCGGCCCCGGCGAGGCCGAGATCGCCTTCCTCGTCGAGGACGCGCACCAGGGCAGGGGAGTGGCCTCCGTGCTCCTGGAGCACCTGGCGGCCACCGCCCGCGAGAACGGCATCGAACGCTTCGTCGCCGACGTCCTGCCCGCCAACATGCGCATGATGGGGCTGCTGCGCCAGGCCGGTTACACGGCCCAGAGCCAGTTCGAGGACGGCGTCGTACGCATGACGCTCGACCTCACCCCCACCGAGACCTCGACGGAGGTGACGCTCTCCCGCGAGCACCGCGCCGAGTCCCGGTCCATCGGCAGGCTGCTCGCCCCCGGCTCGGTCGCCGTCATCGGCGCCTCGCGCGAGCCCGGCGGGGTCGGCCAGACCGTCCTGCGCAACCTGCTGGCCGCCGACTTCACCGGCCCCGTCTACCCGGTGCACCGGGAGGTGCGGGCCGTGGCGGGCGTGCGGGCCTATCCGAGCGTGGGGGCCATCGACGGCGACGTCGACCTGGCCGTGGTGGCCGTGCCCGCCTCCGGCGTGATCGACGTGGTCAAGGAGTGCGCGGAGAAGGGCGTGCACGGGCTGGTCGTGGTCTCCTCCGGGTTCGGGGAGACGGGCCCGGAGGGCAAGGCCAGGCAGGACGAGCTGGCTCGCCTCGCGCGTTCGTACGGGCTGCGCGTCGTGGGCCCCAACTGCCTCGGCATCGCCAACACCGACCCCGCCGTCCAGCTCAACGCGACCCTCGCCGCCACCCTGCCGTGCCGGGGCAAGGTGGGGTTCTTCAGCCAGTCTGGCGCGCTCGGCACGGCGCTGCTCCAGCGGGTGGCACAGCGCGGCATGGGCATCTCGACGTTCGTCTCCGCGGGCAACCGGGCCGACGTGTCCGGCAACGACCTGCTGCAGTACTGGGAGGAAGACGACTCGACCGAGGTGATCCTGCTCTACCTGGAGTCGCTGGGCAATCCGCGCAAGTTCACCCGGCTGGCCAGGCGCATCGCGCGCAGCAAGCCGGTCGTGGTGGTCAAGAGCGGCGGCACCCCTTCCGGGCACTCGGCGGAGGAGCTGCGGCTGCCCGACTCGGCGATCAGCTCACTGTTCGAGCAGGCGGGGCTGATCAGGGTCGACGACCTCATCCAGCTGTTCGACGTGGGCCAGCTGCTGGCCTACCAGCCGTTGCCCGCCGGGCCCCGGGTCGCGCTCGTGACCAACTCCGACGCGCTCGGCCTCCTGGCCGCCGACGCCTGCCTCGCCGCCGGCCTCGACCCCCGCTCGCCGGTCAACCTGGGCGCCGCCGCCGGGGCCTCGGAGTTCGGCGCGGCCCTCGCCGGCGAGCTGGCCTCGCCGGGCGTGGACGCCGCCGTCGTGATCTACATGCCGCCCATCCCCGGCGACACGGACGCGGTGGCGGCCGAGCTGCTGCGGGTCTCGAAGGACTCCGGCAAGCCGGTGCTGGCGACGTTCCAGGGGCATCTGGGCATGCACCCGGCCCTGCGCGTCGAGACGGGCCCGCCGGGGTGCGGGACGGCCCCCGCGCGCGGCTCGATCCCCTCGTACGCGGCGCCCGAGGAGGCCGTGCGCGCGCTGGCCCACGTGGTCCGCTACGCGAAGTGGTTCGCCCACCCGGCGGTGCCGCCGCCGGAGCTCGACGGCATCGACACGGTCCGCGCCAAGGCCCTCGTCCGGACGGCCCTCACCCCGACCGTTCCGGCACGGACCGGCGCGTCGGAAGAGGGGGCGTTCGCGCAGCCGGGCCCGCCGGTCGAGGTGGACGCCGCCGAGCTCCTGTCCTGCTACGGCCTCACCGTCTGGCCCGCCGAAGTGGTGCGCTCGCCGGACGAGGCGGTGCGGGCGGCCGAGCGGCTCGGGTGGCCGGTGGTGCTCAAGGTGGCCGACCCCGGCGCCTCGCGGCGCGCGGGCACCGTGCGTCTCGGCCTGACCGGGCCCGAGATGGTCCGCCACGCCTATGCCGAGTTCGCCGAGCAGCTGGGCGAACGCGTGGAGCTGGCGGTCCAGCGCATGGCGCCGCAGCCGGCCGTCCCGACCGTCGTGGGTGTCGTCGAGGATCCCGCGTTCGGCCCCTTCGTCTCGTTCGGGCTCGGCGAGGTGACCGCGCGTCTCCTCCTCGACCAGGGCTTCCGCCTGGCCCCCCTGACCCGCGAGGACGCCGCCGGGCTCGTGCGCTCCGTCCGCGCGGCCCCGCTGCTCTTCGGCGAGTACGGCTACCCGCCCGTGGCCGTGGCCGCCCTGGAAGACCTCCTGGTACGCGTCGGCCGCCTGGCCCACGACCTGCCGGAGGTGGCCAGGCTCGACCTGGACCAGGTGCTCGTCGGCGAGTCGGGGGTCATCGTCCTCGGCGCCCGCGCCACCCTCCGCACCCCGGCGGGCCCACGCCTCGACGGCGGCCCCCGGAGGCTGTCCTGATCAGCTCTCAGCGAAGGGCGGCCGACGGGAGCGAATGGGGTGAACCAAAGCGCCCTCTGATGCCTGGATAAAAGACGTTATAGAGCGTTATATCCAGTGGGTGAGCACACAGCCTCGCCCTGGCAGGATGGACCCATGAGGGAAACCCGAGTCTCAGCCGCGGGCCTGCGTGAAGCGATCGAGCGCAGCGGCTACTATCCCGACCTCGTCACTGATGCGGTCGAATCCGCGCTGGGCAAGGAGGCAGTGACCGCCTTCGTGGTCCATCACGAGGCCACTTTCGATCCCGCCATGGAGGTGCGCAGGCACGTCACGGTGCTGGTGCTCTCGGCGTCGCGGCTGCTGGTCTGCCACACCGACGAGCATCCCGCGGTGGAGGGCGTCTCGACGTCCCACGCCTCCACGACCACGGAGGCCGTGCGCCTGACCCGTGTCCAGTCGGTCGCCGTCACGCGCGTGGTGCCCGACCCCGCCTCCTACGTCCCCGGCGTGCCTCCCACGGAGGTGACGCTCACGATCGGCTGGGGCGCCATCTCCCACGTGGACCTGGAGCCGGCCACCTGCGGCGACGAAAACTGCGAGGCCGACCACGGCTACACGGGCGCGATCACGGCCGACGACCTGTCCCTCCGGGTCAGCGAGGCGGCCGACGGCCCGGAAGCGGTCACCCACGTCCTCGCCTTCGCCAAGGCCCTCTCCGAGGCCACCGCCCGCGCTTCCTGAGCGGGAGATCCGCCAAGGCATAGGATGAACGACATGCTGGTGCCGGGGTACGGCGGCGGGTCACTCGCGGACCTGCCCGACGCGTTGCTGGCGGCGCTGGGCGTGCGCGCACCCGAGCCGGACATGGCGAGTCCGCCCGGTGCGGCGGGCGCCTCGGATCCGGCGAGTCCGCCCGGCGCGGCAGGCGGAGGGCCGCTCGTCCTGGAGCCGGCCGATCGCGTGTGCCTGTTCCTGGTCGACGGCCTGGGCGCCGAGTTGCTGAGGGCGCACGCCGAGGCCGCCCCGTTCCTGTCCGGCCTGGCGGGCCGGACGCTCACCGCCGGATTCCCGGCCACGACCGTCACCAGCCTCTGCTCCCTGGGCACCGGCCTGACCCCGGGCGAGCACGGCATGCTCGGCCTGACGCTGGCCGTCCCCGGCACCGGCCACCTGTTCAACTGCCTGCGGTGGACCCTTCCCGACGGCCTCACCATGGATCCCGAGCTCTGGCAGCCCGCCCCGACCGTCTACCAGCGCGCCACCCGGGCCGGGCTCGACGCCGTCTACGTCGCCCCCGCCGAGTTCGAGGGCACCGGCCTGACGCAGGCCGTCTACCGGGGCGTCCGTTACGTGGCCGCCGACAGCGTGGACGACCGCGTGGCCCGCGTGCACGAGTCGATGCGCCAAGGGGCGGCGCATGTCACCGTCTATTACGGCGATCTGGACGCCGCCGGGCACATGACGGGCTGGGGCAGCGAGGAGTGGCTGCGGCAGCTCGCCGTCGTCGACGACATGGCCCAGCGGCTCGCGGAGGGCCTGCCCCCTGGATCCGCCCTCTACGTGACCGCCGACCACGGCATGGTCAACGCCACCGAGAAGATCGACGCCGAGAGCGTGCCCGAGCTGACGGAGGGCGTGGCGCTGCTCGGCGGCGAGGCCAGGGCCAGGCACGTCTACGCCGAGCCGGGAGCCGCGCGGGACGTGCTGGAGGCGTGGCGCGAGACCCTGCGCGGGAAGGCCTGGGTGGTCTCCAGGCGGGAGGCGGTGGAGTCGGGCTGGTTCGGCCCCCGGGTGCGGGACGCGTGGCTGGGGCGCATCGGCGACGTCGTGGCCGTGCCGTACGCGGACCTGGCGATCATCGCGCCTACCCATCACAGGATCGAGGCCCTGTTCACCGGCTACCACGGCTCGATGACGGCGGCCGAGCAGCACGTGCCGCTCCTGCATGCCCGCACGTGACCTGGCCGGAGATACTGTGACGAGTTCCGGCGACGAATTCTCTGGGGGTACGCCTTGACCAGCCCGCTGATCACACCGGCCGAGCTCGCCGCGCTCGATGACGTGACGGTGCTCGACGTCCGCTGGCGGCTCGGCGGGCCGCCCGGGGTGGAGTTCTACCGCGAGGGGCACATCCCCGGCGCCGTCTACTGCGACCTCGACCAGGACCTCGCGGCCCCGCCCGGCGCGGGCGGGCGGCATCCGCTGCCCGAGGCGGGCGCGTTCCAGAGCGCGATGCGGCGGCTCGGCGTGTCGGACGGGCGTCCCGTGGTGGTCTACGACGACGCCGGATCCACGGTGGCGGCCAGGGCCTGGTGGGCGCTGCGCTACTTCGGCCACCAGGACGTCCGCGTCCTCGACGGCGGGCTGCCCGCGTGGACCGAGGCCGGGCTGCCCACCACGAAGGACTCACCCGACCTCGCGGCGTCCGGCGACTTCACCGCGCGGCCCGGCGGGATGCCGGCGCTGACGGCCGACGAGGCGGGGGCGCTGGCCACCCAGGGCGTGCTGCTCGACGCCCGAGCCGCCGAACGCTACCGGGGCGAGGTGGAGCCGATCGATCCCGTGGCCGGGCACGTTCCCGGGGCCGTCAGCGCGCCCACGACGGAGAACGTCGGGCCCGACGGCCGCTTCCTCCCGCCCGCCGCCCTCCGGGACCGCTTCACCGGGCTCGGGGTCCGGGAGGGGGTGCAGGCGGGGGCCTACTGCGGCTCCGGCGTGACGGCCGCGCACGAGGTGCTGGCCCTGGAGGTGGCCGGCCTGCCCGCCGCCCTGTACGTCGGCTCCTGGTCCAACTGGGTGGCCGACCCCTCCCGGCCGGTCGCCACCGGCTGACCTCACCGCCGACGGCCGGCCTCCGGCCGCAGGGTCCGCCGCCCTGGCCCTGCGTCGGTGTGGGGGCCGGGCTGATCGGCTCTGCGGCCCCCGTACCACTGACCGCTAATACAACGGGTGGTCGCCGGCGCCGAAGCAGACGAAGCCGGTCTCGCCGGTCTTGGCGGCGGCGGAGGCCAGGGCCGCGTCCGGGGGCCGGCCCGCCACCAGCAGTTCGTGGAACATGCTCATGAGCGCCCAGGCCCCCTCGTCCCGCACCGGCACCAGCCCGGCCACCACGCACGCGGACCCCTTGGCCAGGAACGTCCCGGGCAGGCCCAGCGGCGCCCCCTCCACCGGCGTGCGCGACATCCCCGAGTTGCAGGCCGACAGCACCACCAGCCCCGGCGACCGCGGGAGGTCCAGCAGGTCGTAGGCCATCAGCGAGCCGTCCTCCAGCGTGATCCCGGACACCAGCGGGCTGCGCGCGTGGAAGACCCCGTGCGCGGCCAGGTGCAGGACGTCGGCCGCAGCCAGAGCCTCCAGCACCGGCCCGGTGCGCCCCGGCGCCTCGCGC
>NZ_JBSFTC010000265.1:0-15609 GCF_053590415.1 Nonomuraea sp. NPDC003201 | reverse complement strand
GTTTAATAGTTTTGAGCTTACTTGACTGGTGTTATGTAGTGTGCTATTCCGATCTGGCGCGGGGTCCCGGTTCCCGGGTCCCGGGGAAGAAGCCGTCAGGCGAGCGCCGACGCGGGGCGGCGGCGGGACAGGACGTTGTCCAGGGCCAGCGCGCCCCCGCCCGTGAAGCCGACGGCCAGGCTGGCCGCGGCCAGCGCCAGGACGAACTCGTAGCCGCCCTCCCCGGCGCTGAACCCGCTCGCGCCGTGCACGAACACGATGGCGCCCACCATGTCGAGGGCCAGCAACGTGCCGGCGATCGGCAGCGCGGCGCCCAGGATCAGCGCGAGCCCGCCGGCCACCTCCAGCACGGCGATGGCGGGAGCGGCCACGGAGGCCAGCGGGATGCCCGCGGACTCGAAGAACTTGGTCGTGCCCGCGATCCCCATGGTCGCGAACTTCTGGTAGCCGTGCACGAGGAAGATCACGCCGATGGCGATCCTCGCGAGCAGCAGGACGACGGGGCGCGCCTGGCCGATCATGCGATCTCCTTGTAAGAGTGGTTCAGATTTGAACAACGACCCTAGCATTGATTGTTCAAATCTGAACGACAGTAGACTGAACCGGTGACGGACCCCCGATGGCTTGACGCGACGGAGATGGCGGCGTGGCGCGCCTTCCTGTCCACCGCCCACCTGCTCGAACGGCGGATCGAGGAGCAGCTCAAGGCCGCGGCCGGGCTGACGCATCCGCAGTACGAAATCCTGACGCGGCTGTCGGACACGCCGGGCCATCAGATGCGCATGACCGAGCTCGCCAAGGGCGTCGTGGTGTCGAAGAGCGCGCTGACGTACCAGATCACCCAGCTCGAGAAGGCGGGCCTGGTGGAGCGCGCCACCTGCCCCGGCGACGAGCGCGGGGTGCTGGCGGTGCTCACCGACGCGGGCGTGCGCTGCCTGGAACGGGTGGCGCCGGGTCACCTGAAGGTCGTGCGCGCGTACCTGATCGACCGGATCAGCCGCGAGGAGCTGCACACCATGACCACGGCCATGCAGAAGACCGAGACGGTCTTACGCGCCTCCGGGTGAGCTCACCCCTTGGCGGCGGCGGCGCGCGCGGCGCGCTCCATTTCGACCTTGGCGCTCGCGGCGTACTTGTCGACGTATTCCTGCCCGGACAGCTCCATCAGGGCGTACATGATCTCGTCGGTCACGGCGCGCAGCACCAGCCGGTCGTCCTCCATCCCGTAGTAGCGGGAGAAGTCGAGCGGCTTGCCGAACTTGACGCCCGGCCGGATCCCGAACTTGGGCAGCGGCCGCCCCGGCGGCATCATCTCGTACGTGTTGATCACGGCCCACGGGATGACCGGCGCCCGTGACTCCAGGGCGAGCCTGGCCACGCCGGTCTTGCCCTTGTAGAGGCGGCCGTCGGGCGAACGGGTGCCCTCGGGGTAGATGCCGAGGATGTGGCCCTCACGCAGGATGCGCAGGCCGGTGCGGAGCGCCGCCTCGCTCGCCTTGCCGCCGGAACGGTCGATCGGCACGGTGCCGACGCCGCTGAAGAACAGCCGGGTGAAGAAGCCCTTGACGCCGCGCCCGGTGAAGTAGTCGGCCTTGCCGAGCGAGATGACCTTGCGGCGGATCTGCAGCGGGCCGAAGAAGTGGTCGGCGAAGGACAGGTGGTTGCCGGCCAGGATCGCGGGCCCCTGTTTGGGCACGTTTTCCGAGCCCTCCGTCCACGGCCTGAAGACGGCGAGGAGGAACGGACCCAAGATGGCCTTGACCACCCAGTAGAACACTCCGGCACCTCTTCTCCAGCGCGTTACGTGTGAGCAGAGTCATCTTCCCACCTTGAACACGATGCTCCTACACCAGCTCTCGCACAAACACCCCGGAACGTGCGACGATCGGGCCGTTCCCGGAGGAACCTGCCCGGAATGAAACTGCATGGAGGAGCTGTTATGCCGCTCATGCCAGGCGCGGAGCCCTACCACCATCGAGCAGGCCAGGTCGGTGTGCTGCTCTGCCATGGGTTCACCGGCTCGCCACAGTCGCTGCGGCCCTGGGGGGAGTTCCTGGCCGGGCACGGGGTGAGCGTCTCGCTGCCCCGCCAGCCGGGGCACGGCACCACGTGGCAGGAGATGAACAGGACGCGCTGGGAGGACTGGTACGCCGAGGTCGAGAAGGCGTTCGCGGACCTCCAGGGGCGCTGCCCGGACGTGTTCGTGGCGGGGCTGTCGCTGGGCGGCTGCCTGGCGCTGCGGCTCGCCGAGGTGCACGGCCCGGCGATCGCCGGCGTGATCGCGGTCAACCCGTCGATCACGAACGACGTGCCGCTGCTCAAGCTCGCTCCGCTGCTCAAGTGGTTCGTGCCGTCGGTGCCCGGCGTCGCCAACGACGTCAAGAAACCCGGCGTGACCGAGCTGGCCTACGACCGCACCCCGGTGAAGGCGGCGGCGTCGCTGCCCTCGTTGTGGTCGCTGGTGCAGGCCGACCTGGCTAAAGTGACGCAACCACTGCTGGTCTTCCACAGCACGGAGGATCATGTGGTCAAGCCGACGAGTGTGGCGATCATCCGTGCGAAGGTCCCACAGGCCACGATCGAGGAGCTAAGCGATAGCTACCATGTTGCGACGCTTGACAACGATGCCGACAGGATCTTTGCCGGGAGCCTCGACTTCATCCGGACACATGCCTCGGTACCCTTGCAGAGGGACTGATCGCACCCAGGGGGAAGTCGCGATCGCTGTGGAGAGGCCCATCTAGGTGACGCCCCAGAGTGACGAGGACGAGGTCTGGCGGCAGATCGTCGCGTCCTTCAACGACACCGCCGAGCGCGACTCGGCCGACCAGCCATGGCCGGACAGCGAGAACGTCCCCGCCGAGCCCACCCGCCGAGTGGTGAAACCCTCGGAGGAGCCCGAGCTCGACGAGGAGCCGTACAAGGACCCGGCGGACGACGAGGAGGAGGCGGACGAGGGCCACTTCGAGCCGCCCCCGCCGCCTCCGCTGCCCAAGCTCGACCTGCCCACCAAGCTGGCGTGGGTGGCGCTGTTCGGCGGCCCCGCCTATCTCCTGGTGGCCGCGATGGCGAGCTGGCACATGGAGGGCTGGGCGCTGTTCACGGCCGTGGCGGCGTTCATCGGCGGCTTCGTGGCGCTGGTGGTGCGCATGGGCGACGGCCCGCCCAACGACTCCGGCTGGGACGACGGCGCCGTGCTGTAGGGCCCGCCGCTAGGACTTCGCGGTGGTGGTCTTGGGCGCGAACGACTCGACCACGTCGGTGTAGCGGTCGCGGGTGTCGACCGCGTGCCCGACCGCCCACACCGTGCCCTTGCCGGGCAGGTAGGCCACCGCCTGGAGGCGTACGCTGCTGCGACCCCGCATGGCCCCGCCGCGGATGGTCGCGCACTCGCCCTTCTCGCAGCGCAGCATGAACGGCTCGGCCGCCCGCGCCGGGTCGTAGCCGGTGATCCAGTAGCGGCCCTTGCCGTCGCCGGTCACGCCGTAGAGGCGGGCGTCGGAGACGGGCGTCGGCTGCTCGCTCCAGCGCTTGCCGTTCCAGGTGAGCACGAGCGGCGAGACCTCGCCGGGCCCGCGGTAGACGCCGCCGACGGCCACCGCCCGCTTGGCGCTGTCGACCTGCAGGTCACGCAGGTAGCCGCCGGGGATCGAGGGCACCGGCATGGACTTCCACGAGCCGCCCGAGTAGTGCACGATCAGCGGCTCGGAGCCGGTGTCGCCGACGGCGAACCCGCCGGCCACCGCGTAGAGCGCGCCCTTCTCCTTGGTCTGCTGCACGGTCCAGGAGTTGCCCTGGCCGGTGAGGATGAGGCCCTGCTGGTCGCGGCTGCCGACCGCCACGACCCGCCCCGGCTTGGCGTCCACGCCGCCCAGCCAGTCTCCCGCCCGCAAGAGCGGGGTGTAGGGGCGGTCGTCGCCGGGGACGCCCTGCGGCCTGATCCGGTCGAACCCGCTGACGTCGCCGTGGGCCAGGTACGGCAGCCCGTCGTGCCCGTCGCCGACCGCCCACACGTCGGACGGCCCGGCGACGGCCAGCCCGCGCAGGTTGCCCGCGGCGGTGGCGTCGCGGATGGAGACCTCGGACCAGCCGCTGCCGTTCCAGTGGCGGATGGTGCCGCGGTTCTTCCAGACATCCCAGATCTCCTGCTGGCCGACCGCCCACACGTCGTTGGAGGAGACGGCCAGCACGTCGGACAGTGAACCGTCGGCCTGCAGGCGCGCGCTTGTCGACTGCTGCCACGCCTCCATGGTGGCGGGGCGGCGGGGTTCGGCATGCGCGGCGGGCGTGACCTGCGTCAAGGCCACGGACGTCGCCAAGATGAAGGAGAGCGCACGCCGCTGATGGCGACGGGTCATGAGCAAATGCTACGGGCTGGGGGGCCGGTCTTGCCCGTTAGTGCCCAACTCGCAACTCTGCGACAACAGGCAGATGGTCACTGGCCCCGGCCAGATCGGCGATCGGGGCGTCCGCTCCCCCGCACGACACGACACGCGCCTCGCGCGCCGCGAACACGCCGTCGATGCGCACGGAGGGCCGGGCCGCGGTGAACGTCAGGCCGTCGCCCTTGGGCGCCACGGCGTGGCAGTCGGCCAGCCGTCCGGCCAGGTAGCGCCAGGCGGGCTGGTGCGCCTGCTCGTTGATGTCGCCGCCGAGCACGATCGTCGCGCCGAACCGGGTGGCCGCGCGCTCCATCAGCGCCATGGCCTCGGCGGCGTGGTGCACCCTGGCCGGGCCGTTGAGGTCGAGATGGAGCGAGCCGACGGCCAGACGGACTCCCTCGATCTCCAGCACGGCGAGCGCGAGCGCGCGCCGTTCCAGCCCGGCGAAGGCCCGCAGCGCGCGGCTCTCGGCGTGCAGCACGGCGACGCGCGGGCCGGCGAGCACGGCCACGCCGCCGACCCGGCCGGGGGTGGCCACGCGCAGGCCCGCCGCGGCGGCCAGGGCCTCGCGCCTGGCCCGCCAGCGGACGACCTTGGGAGTCTCCTGCAGGCACAGCACGTCGGCGCGCATGGCGGCGATGACCCTGGTCAACGCGGGCACGCTGTCGCGCAGCCCGCGTACGTTGTAGGTGCCGACCCTGATCGTCAGCGCAGCCTGGCCAGGTCGGCCGCGCCCACCACCCCCGCGGAGGCGCCCAGCTCGGCCAGCCGGATCTCGGCGAGCGGCCGGTGCCCGCGGCCGGTGAGCTTCTCGGCGAAGGCCTGCCGGGCCCGGTCGATGAACAGGTCGGCGGCCCGCGAGACGCCGCCGCCCACGATGAAGCAGCCGGGGTCGAGGACGGACGCCAGGTCGGCCATGCCCTGGCCCAGCCACTCGGCCAGGCCGGCGAACGCGGCCAGCGAGGCCTCGTCGCCCAGCCGGGCCGCCTTGGTGATCTCCTCGCCCTCGATCTTGCCGCCGGCCAGGCCGAGGAGGATCTTCGCCTGCTCCGGGTGGTCCTCGGCGATCTCCCTGGCGTCCTTGACGAGGGCCTGGCCGCTGGCGTACTGCTCCCAGCAGCCGACGTTGCCGCAGCCGCACTGGCGCCCGCCGGGGAGCACCTGCATGTGACCGAACTCGGCGCCCATGCCCCAGCGGCCGCGGTAGAGGGCTCCGTCGACGACCAGGCCGCCGCCGATGCCGGTGCCGAGCGTGATGCAGACCACGAAGGACTGGCCGCGCCCGGCGCCGAACCTGCTCTCGCCCCACGCCATGGCGTTGGCGTCGTTCTCGACCACGATCGGCAGGCCGACGAGGCCGCTGATCTTCTTCTGCAGCGGCTCCTCGCGCCAGGCGAGGTTGGGGGCGAAGCGCACCATCGAGCGGCTCTCGTCGACGAACCCCGCCGCGCCGACCCCGACGGCCTCGATCTGCCTGCCCGCGCTGAGCTCGCGAACGACATCGGCCACCGTCTCGGCCACCAGGTCGGGGCGGTCGGCGGCGGTGGGCCTGAGTGTGTGTTCGACGATCACGCCCTTGTCGTCGACCACACCGGCGGCCACCTTGGTCCCGCCGATATCGACACCGATCGTGAGCATTGGCCCCTTTTCTCCCTATCCCAGATCTATGTGTTCCACGTTGCCGCCACCCTCCTGCCGGGTGGTGCGGCGGTCCTGCGAGTCCTCGCGCGGCCCGCGGGGGGCGGGCCTGCTCAGCGAGTCAAGCGCGCCGCGGAACGCGGCGAACAGCTCCCCGCCCGCGGCCATCAGGTGCCCCGTCACGTCGGCGCCCGACTCGCGCTGGGCCGCGATGGCCCTGCACCACGGGCAGGCCCGGCAGATGTACTCGTCGTGGGGCTCGGACACCGCCTCTTCCCACACGTCGCGCTCCCTGCGGGCACCCCCGCCGGTGAACGAGTTGAACACGCTCTTGCCGACCTGGCGGGTGGCCCGCCCCTGGATCGACTCGAACAGCTTGCGTGCCTCGTCGGCGACGGTCCCGATCGGGTCTCTGTCGTTGCCGGTGTTGCTCTCGGTCATCTCGCCCTCCCTACGTATGGGTCGCTCATCCTCCTCAACTCATCAGGACGCGGATTCGCTCCCCGGGCTGAAACCTACCCGCAGCACGCCGTCGCGGAGCGCGGCCCCGGTGATCTTCCTGCGGGCCAGGGCCGCGGGCAGCGCCAGGATCCTGCGGTAGGGGCCGGCCGTCACGATCAGCTCGTCGCCCTTGCGGGCCAGGTCGACGTCGCCGCGGTCGGCGCCGGGCAGGGCCAGGACCAGCTCGTCGGCGTCCATCCGCAGCGGCGGATCGACGGCGTGGGCGGCGAACGGGTCGGACTCGGCGTACATCGCCTCGCCCACCTCGGCCAGCGCGTCCTTGCCGACGGGCTCGGCGGGCAGGTAGGGGATGACGTGGATGGGCAGCGGCGCGAACGACTGCTCCGCCTCGGCCAGCAGCCTGGACTGCGCCGCCGCCCACTGGGCGCGCCACTCGTCGGCGCCGTCGGATGGGAAGACGCGGTTGGCGATGACGGCGTCGACGCGGTAGCCGTACAGGTTGAGCGAGGTGAGGGTGCGCCTGGCCTCGGCGAGCACCACGGACTCGGGCGTGAGCACGAGCCGCACGGAGGCGTGGTCGCCGGTGAGCAGCTCGCGCACCTCCATGAGGCCGCGGTGCAGGCGCTCGCCCGCGCTCATGACCTCCTCGCCGGGCGCGCTGACGTGGGCGACGCTGCGCACGAACGGCGAGACGAGCCTGACGAGCCTGCGGCCGACGGGCATCAGCTTGCTGACGTGCCAGTCGAGCGCCTCGGGCAGGGCCAGCAGCCGCAACGTCTCGGCGGTGGGCGCGCAGTCGACGACGATCACGTCCCAGCGGCCCTCGCGGGCGTGCTCGCGCAGCTCCAGGAGGGCGATGACCTCCTCGGCGCCGGGCAGCACGGTGATCTCCTCGGAGGTGATCTCGTCGAGGCCCAGCTCGCTCAGCACGCCCCTGGCGTACTGCTGCAGCTCGCCCCAGTGGCGCTCCAGCGACTTCTGCGTGTCCACCTGGTGGAGGTGCAGGCCCGGCGCGATCTCGCCGGGCTCGACGTCGAGCGCGTCGGCCAGCGAGTGGGCGGTGTCGGTCGAGACGATCAACGTCTTGAGCCCGCGCCTGGCGGCGAGCGTGGCCGTCGCGGCGGCGGCCGTGGTCTTTCCGACGCCGCCCTTTCCGGTGAAGAGCAGGACCCTCGGGCTCAACTCAGCTGCCTTCGACGCGCTTCTTGAGGCCCTTGAGCGCGGTGTCCACGATCACCTTCTCGGCCTTGCGCCTGATCATGCCGATCATGGGCACGCTCAGATCGACCGTGAGCTCGTACGTCACGTCCGTGCCCCTGCCCGTGTCGGCGAGCAGGTAACTCCCCCGCAGCTCGGAGACCATCTTGCCCGGCTCGACCACCTGCCAGCTCACGTGGTCGTCCTGCCAGGTGTAGGCGAGGGTGTAGGTGTCACTGATCATCCCGGCGTCGAGGACGAAGCGCACCGTCTCCGGCCTGCCCTGTCCGTCGGTGGTGAGGACCTCGGCGCTCTTGACCTGCCCGGCCCAGTCGGGGTACGAGGGGAAGTCGGCGATGACCGCCATGACCTCGGGCCGGCCTGCGCTGATGGTGGTGCTCGAAGTGGTGCGATCAGCCATGCGACCACCGTAATGCAGAATCCCCTCGTTGCGGTGGATCGCCCGGCGCGGCCCCCCGCAGGCCGGGTCACCATTCGAGGACGAAAGGCACACCCCTCCCCCTGAAGTGGCCCACGTTCACGCATTCGGTGCGCCCGACGCGCGTGCGCGCGTAGAGCGGGTTGTGCACGTGGCCGAAGAGCGCGTAGCGCGGCTGGGTCCGCTCGATGGCCGCCAGGGTGGCCTCGCTGCCGCGCTCGAACCGCCTGGCCACCACGTCGTAGAGGAGCTCGGGCACGGCCGGCGGGATGTGGCAGCACAGCACGTCCACCTCCCCGACCGCCTCGACCTTGGCCGCGTACTCCTCGTCGCTGATCTCGTACGGCGTGCGGTAGGGGGTCTGGAGCCCGCCGCCCACGAACCCGAACCGCAGGCCGCCGATCTCCGCCACCTGCCCGTCGAGCACCTGGAGGCCGGGCCTGAGGTAGTCACCCCACAGGCGCGGCAGGTCGACGTTGCCGTAGGTGAGGTAGGCCGGGGTGGGCATGGCGGCGAAGAGGGTCTCGTACTGGGAGCGCACGTGACGTTCGATGTGCTCGCGCGGATCGCCGTCCAGCGTCGCCCACAGGCGCGCGGACATGGCCCTGGCCTCGTCGAACCGCTTGGCCGTGCGCAGCGCGATGAACTCGGCGGCCCGCTCGGCGCCGAACAGGGTGGGGAAGATGCCCTGCGCGTGGTCGTCGTAGTCGACGAAAAGGATCAGGTCGCCCAGGCAGACCAGCGCGTCCGCGCCGTCGCCCGCCCTGGCCAGCGCGTCGACCCTGCCATGGACATCGCTGACGACATGGACCCTCATGGGCAAATCCTACTGAGGGTGGCTGCTAGCGTGAGCTGTGACACTACCCGCCCGTAACTTGACGCGGTAACGTCCAGGCGGTCCCCGAAGAGGAGTTGATCCGTTGCGCGAGTACAGCGTTCCCGTCCTGGTCGATGTGCCTGCCTCCGCAGGCCTGTCCGACACCGTGTTCAAGCGGGCCGAGCAGGAGCCGGGCGCCGTGATCATGCGCCGCAAGACGGACTCCGGCTGGCCCGTGGTCACCGCCTCCGAGTTCCGCGACCAGGTGGTCGAGGTGGCCAAGGGGCTGATCGCGGCGGGGATCTCGCACGGCGACCGGGTCGCGCTGATGTCGCGCACCCGTTACGAGTGGACGCTGGTCGACTACGCCATCTGGACGGTCGGGGCGGTCACCGTGCCGATCTACGAGACGTCCTCGGTCGAGCAGGTCAGGTGGATCCTGACCGACAGCGAGGCGAAGGCGGTGTTCGTCGAGCTGGACGAGCACGAGGAGACCGTCAGGGAGGCCGTGCCCGAGCTGAAGCCGGTCTGGCGGGTCGACGGCGCCCTGGAGGCGGGTGACGTCTCCGACGCGGACGTGGATCGGCGGCGCGAGCAGGTGGGCATCGCCGACCTCGCCACGGTCGTCTACACCTCGGGCACCACCGGACGGCCCAAGGGCTGCCGCATCACCCACGACAACCTGCTCTTCACCGCCCGCAACGTGCTGCGCGGGCCGCTGGAGCCGCTGTTCGCCACCAAGGACCCGGCGGCCCTGCTGTTCCTGCCGCTGGCGCACATCCTCGCCCGGATCATCCAGGTGGTGCTGATCGAGGCGGGCGCGGTCATCGCGCACACCCCCAACATGAAGAACGTCGCCCCCGACCTGCAGGACTTCAAGCCCACGTTCCTGCTGGGCGTGCCCCGCGTGTTCGAGAAGGTCTACAACGGCGCCGAGCAGAAGGCCATCTCGGGCGGCAAGGGCAAGATCTTCGCCAGCGCCGTGGACGTGGCGATGGCCTCGAGCCGCGCCTCCGCCGCCGGCGCGCCGCTCGGGCTCCGGCTGAAGCACCTGGTGTTCGACCGGCTGGTGTACACCAAGCTCCGCGCGGCCACGGGCGGCCGCCTGTCGGCCGCCGTCTCCGGCGGCGGCGCGCTGGGCGAGCGGCTCGGCCACTTCTTCAAGGGCGTCGGCATCGAGGTCTTCGAGGGCTACGGCCTGACGGAGACCACGGGACCGTGCACGGTCAACATGCCGTACGGCAACAAGATCGGCACCGTCGGCAAGCCGCTGCCCGGCGTGAGCCTGCGCATCGACGACGACGGGGAGATCCTGGCCAGGGGCCGGAACGTCTTCCCGGGCTACTGGAAGAACGACGAGGCCACCGCCGAGGTGATCGACGCCGAGGGCTGGTTCCACACGGGCGACATCGGCGAGCTGGACGCCGACGGCTACCTGCGGATCACGGGTCGCAAGAAGGAGATCCTGGTGACGGCGGCGGGCAAGAACGTCGCCCCCGGGCCGCTGGAGGACGCGCTGCGCGCCCACCCGCTGGTCTCCCAGGCCATGATCGTCGGCGACGGCCGGCCCTTCGTCGCCGCCCTGATCACCCTCGATCCCGAGGCGCTGCCCGACGGGGCCTCCGCCGCCGCGCTGCGCACGGACCCGGCGGTGCTGGCGCAGGTCCAGGAGGCGGTGGACCGGGCCAACCTGCTGGTGTCGAAGGCCGAGCAGATCAAGAAGTTCACGATCCTGGACCGGGACATCACCGAGGACAGCGGGCACCTGACGCCCACGCTCAAGGTCAAGCGCAACCTCGTCATGCGCGACTTCGCCAAGGAGATCGACGGGCTCTACGACGGGAAGCACTGACGGCTCAGGGGCCGTCGTGGTCACGCGGGGCCGGGCGCTTCGGCGATGAGGAGCTCGCCCACGTGCCCGGCCAGCTCCTCCCTGGCCGGCTGCGGCAGGCCCGAGTCGCTGACCAGCACGTCCGCCTCGCGCAGCTCGGCGATGGTGCTGATGCCGACCGTGCCCCACTTGGTGTGGTCGGCGGGCACGATGAGCCGGCCCGCCGCCTCCACGAGGGCGCGGTCGGTCTCCGCCTCCATCATGTTCGGGGTGGTGAAGCCGGCCCTGACGGTCATGCCGTGCACGCCGAGGAACAGCAGGTCCACGTTGAGCCGGTGGATCGCGGCCACCGCCACCGGGCCGACCAGCGCGTCCGACGGGGTGCGCACGCCGCCGGTGAGCACGACCGTCTGGTCGCCCCTGCCGGCGTGGCGGAAGACCTCGGCGACGCGCACCGAGTTCGTCACGACGGTCAGGGCCGGGACGGCGGCCAGGCGGCGGGCGAGCGTCCAGGTGGTGGTGCCGGCCGAGAGCGCCACGGTGGCGCCGGGCCGTACGAGGGCGGCGGCGCGGCGGGCGATGGCCCGCTTCTCCCCCTCCTGGCGCACCGATTTGACCGCGAAGCCCGGCTCGTCCGTGGAGCCGACGCTGGTGGCGCCGCCGTGCACCTTGGCCAGCAGGCCGCGCCCGGCCAGCAGCTCCAGGTCGCGGCGGATGGTGAGGTCGGAGACGCCGAACGCGCGCACCAGCTCGACCACGCGGACCCCGCCGTTCTGCCTGACGAGCTGCAGAATCGCCTGCTGACGCTGCTGGGCGAGCATCGCATCACCAGATCCCGACAGGTTCCGACACCGGTTCGATCGCATCATGACACGGCGCGGACGCAGGGCAAGGTCACAGAAATGTGCGTTGACAGTTGGAAATGTTGGGTTTTCGCTGAATGAAGGTGAGTGAAGTCGGGGGGATTTGAAGGGTCCGGCTAGGAGGAACCCATCATGGACCAACGTCTGCCGATCTCCCGTCGCCATCTCCTGCTCGGTGCCGCCGCGCTCGGCGTACCGGCCGCCCTCGTCGGCTGCGGCTCCGACGACACCCCGGCCCCCGCCGGCGGCAAGACCGCCGGCAACCTGGGGACGGTCACGATCGGCTCCAACGCCTCCGACGAAATTCCGAAGAAGTCCCTGGAGACCCAGGTCAAGGCCTTCACGCAGGCCACGGTCAAGATCAACACGGTGGACCACAACACGTTCCAGGAGAACATCAACCGCTACCTGCGCGGCACGCCCGACGACGTGTTCACCTGGTTCGCGGGCTACCGGATGCAGTTCTTCGCCGCGCAGGGGCTGGCGACCGACGTCTCGGACGTGTGGCGGGAGGTCGGCGGCGACTACACGCAGGCGTTCAAGGACCAGTCGACCGGGACCGACGGCAAGCAGTACTTCGTGCCGGCCACGTACTACCCCTGGGCGGTCTTCTACCGCAAGAGCGTCTGGCAGGAGAAGGGATACCAGCCGCCGGCCACGCTGGACGAGTTCACCGCGCTGGCCAGGAAGATGAAGGCCGACGGGCTCATCCCGATCGCGTTCGCCGACAAGGACGGCTGGCCGGCGATGGGCACGTTCGACATTCTCAACATGCGGATCAACGGCTACGACTTCCACGTCTCGCTCATGGCGGGCAAGGAGTCGTGGACCGACCCGAAGGTCAAGCAGGTCTTCGACACCTGGCGGGGACTGATGGAGTACCACCAGCCGGCCGCGCTCGGCCGCACCTGGCAGGAGGCCGGGCAGTCGCTGGCGCAGAAGAAGACCGGGATGTACCTCCTGGGGATGTTCGTCGCCCAGCAGTTCCCCGAGGCCGACCGCGCGGACCTCGACTTCTTCACCTTCCCCGAGATCAACCCGGCGTACGGGACCGACTCGATCGACGCGCCCATCGACGGCTACATGATCTCCGCCAAGGCCAAGAACGTGGACGGCGCCAAGGCGCTGCTCAAGCAGCTCGCCCGGGCCTCCTCGCAGAACATCGCCACGAAGCTGGACCCGGGCACGCTGGCCGCCAGCTCCAAGGCCGACACCTCCGGCTACAGCGCCCTGCAGAAGCGCGGCGCCGAGCTGGTGTCCAAGGCCACCCACATCGCGCAGTTCCTCGACCGCGACACGCGGCCGGACTTCGCCTCCACCGTGATGATCCCGTCGCTGCAGTCGTTCGTGAGCAAGCCCGGCGAGATCGACTCCCTGCTGGCGAGCATCGAGAAGCAGAAGGCCAACATCTTCCGCTGATGGCAGTCAAAACCCGCCGCTACTCCGCCCGCGATGTGACCATCCTGGTCATCGGGCTGGGGATGGCCATCGTCGTCAACGTGGGCCTCATCTGGGGGCCCACGCTGGCCTCCGTCGGGCTCTCCGCCACCGACTGGAACGGCATCGGGCCGATCGAGTGGGTGGGCGGGCAGAACTACCACGACCTGGCGGCCGAATATCCGCCGTTCTGGTCGGCCGTCCGCAACAACCTGCTGTGGCTGGGCTTCCTCGGGCTGGTCGCGACGCCGTTCGGGCTGTTCTGCGCGGTGCTGCTGGACCGGCGGCTGCGGCTGTCGCGCGTCTACCAGAGCGCGCTCTACATGCCGGTCGTGCTGTCGCTGGCCGTCGTGGGCTTCATCGCGCAGCTCGTCTACTCCTCCGACTACGGCGTGCTGAACGCGGTGACCGGGCTGACCGTGGACTGGCTGGGCGACAGCTCGATCAACATCTGGGTCGTCATGGTCGCGGCCGGGTGGCGGCACGTCGGCTACGTCATGATCATCTACCTGGCGGGCCTGAAGGCGGTCGATCCGGCGCTGAAGGAGGCGGCGGCCATCGACGGGGCCGACGAGCGGCAGGCGTTCTTCCGCGTGGTGTTCCCGACGCTGCGGCCGGTCAACGTGATCGTGCTGGTCATCACGGTGATCGAGGCGCTGCGGGCCTTCGACATCGTCTACGCCATCAACAAGGGCAGGAACGGGCTGGAGCTGCTGTCCGTGCTCGTCACCGAGAACATCGTGGGCGAGGCCAGCAGGATCGGGTTCGGCTCGGCGATCGCGGTGATCCTGCTGGTGATCTCGCTGGGGTTCATCGTCACCTACCTGTCGCAGATGTTCAGGGAGGAACGATGACGCTCACGGCCCCGCCCGCCGCTCCCCCGGCCCAGGAGCGGCGCGCGCCGTCCCGGCGTCCGGTGCGGCCGCTGCGGATCCTGCTGCACGCCTTCCTGACGCTGGTGGCCCTCGGGTGGCTGCTGCCGCTCGCGCTGGCCGTCTACGCGTCGCTGCGCCCGTACGAGGAGACCGCCCGCCTGGGCTACTTCTCGCTGCCCGAGCACCTCACGCTCGGCTACTACGGGCAGGCGTGGTCCCAGGCCGAGCTGCCCCACTACTACCTCAACACGTTGATCATCGTCGTGCCCGGCGTGCTGATCACGTTGTTCATGGCGTCGTTCACGGCCTTCGCCATCGCGCGGCTGCGCATTCCCGGGCGCAAGGCGCTGCTGATCGTGTTCACCGCCGGGAACCTGCTGCCGCCGCAGGTCCTCATCACCCCGCTCTACACCCTCTACACCCTCGTCCCGCTGCCCGCGTGGCTGTCGGACTCGCAGTCGCTCTACGACTCCTACCTGGGGCTGATCCTCGTCCACGTGGCGTTCCAGTTCGGCTTCTGCGTGTTCGTCATGGCGAACTTCATGCGCACGATCCCCGAGGAGATCACCGAGGCGGCGCTGGTCGACGGGGCCTCGGTGTGGAAGCGGTACTGGCGGCTGACGCTGCCGCTGTGCCGTCCGGTGCTGGCGGCGCTGTCCACGCTGCAGTTCACCTGGATGTACAACGACTTCCTGTGGGCGCTGGTGCTGATGTCGTCGGGCGACAAGCTGCCGGTCACCTCCGCGCTGAACAACCTGCGCGGCCAGTTCTTCACCGACTACAACCTGCTGGCCGCCGGGTCGGTGCTGGTGGCGCTGCCCACGCTGATCGTCTTCCAGCTCCTGCACAAGCAGTTCGTCGCCGGTCTGACGCTGGGGGCCACCAAGGGCTAGAGGAGAGCGCGGAAGCGGGCGGCCACGTGCTCCCACGCCCAGTCGCGGGCGATCCAGTCACGGCCGCCCGCGCCCATCTTGCGGGCCTTGTCGGGGTCGGTCAGCAGCTCGACGATCGCCTGGGCCACCTCGCCCGGGTCCTCGCCGTCCACGACCAGCCCCGTCTCGCCGGGCCGCACGGCGTCGGGCGCGCCGCCGGACGCGCCGGCCACCACCGGCAGCCCGGTGGCGGACGCCTCGAGGAACACGATCCCGAGCCCCTCCACGTCCACCCCCTTCCACCGGGTACGGCACGGCATCGCGAACACGTCGGCGGCGGCGTAGTAACCGGGCAGGCTCGCGGCCGGCACCGTGCCGGTGAACCTGATCGACTCCCGCCCCGCCGCCAGGCGTTCCAGCGTCCTGCGGTGGGGGCCGCCGCCGACCAGCAGCAGCACCGCCCCCGGCACCGAGCGCAACACCCGGGGCCAGGCCCTGATGAGCTGGTCCTGGCCCTTCCTCGGCACCAGCCGCGACACGCACACGACCACCGGCCTGCCGTCCAGGCCCAGCTCGGCCTTGGGCGCGTCGGGCCGGAACTGGCCGACGTCCACGCCGGGCGCCAGCCGTACGAGCTTGCCCGGCGGGACGGCGGCGACCAGGCGGCCGCGCGTGTACTCGCCCAGGTACGTCACCACGTCGGCGTGCTCGCCGATCCTGCGCAGCACGGCGCGGAAGCCCGGCGCGCTCGCCCACGACGCCTCGTGGCCGTGGGTGAGCATCACCACGCGCCGCG
>NZ_JBSFTC010000264.1:0-15764 GCF_053590415.1 Nonomuraea sp. NPDC003201 | reverse complement strand
GCTGCAGCCCATCCAAGGCCGGCCACCTGTGCAAAGCCATCGCCGTCCTTCAAAACCATCGCGTCGCCCAGGCCGCGTGAGGCTGAAATAGGTTCCGTGGTCAAGAGGCAGCTTGTCCGCGGTCTCGATGCGGAACAGCTTGGCGCCGGTGCGTCCTCCGATGATCAGGCCGAAAATAGCGGGCAGTCCCACGAAACGGTCCAGCCAGGATGGCCGCACGCTGAGCAGGATGGACATAAGCCACCATGCATAGGCGGTCAGACCGAGGAAGATGTAGAGCTTCAGCTGTTCGGGGTCGGTGGACAGGGAATCATAGGTGAGCACCAGCGGGAGCGGAAACACGACCGCGCAGCTCCAGAACAGCAGCTTACGTAGCATTACTCAAGTCCCCTTGGGTCGAGTAAACATCTTGCAGGCGTGCGTCCCGTACGTGTTGCAGGTCGACATGGACGAGTGCCGCCACAATCAAGACAACAATAAAAATCAAGGCGATCACCTTGTGGGGCTTCTGCTGGTTACCCACCCAGCCCTTTGGCTTTCCATCGTAGGGCGACTTGGAGGTCTGACTGATCAAGTGATCTTCCTGTTCAGGCTACACAGATTGTCTGGATGGCTTGCTATAACGTTTCGCACGGCCGGAGAAACGCTTGGATGATTTGTTTCTCCGTCTCAGAGACACGCGAAGTGGCGAATTCCCCGGCACGGGTGAGGCAACTTCGTTCAGTGACGGTGGGGGAGTGTGCCGTACCGCTGCGCCCGTTGGGTCAGGCGTTTATGCCCATCGGGCCGAGTTCGCCGACGAAGAACGTGTCGGCGACGGGCCGGCCGCGGCCACAGAACTGGCGTGTCGGCCGGCGTTGTCGCTCAGGACGTGGGCTGTGGGACGATTGTTCTTGCCCGCGCTGAACACCCCGCGAACGTCGCGGTAGCCGCGGCGCCAGCATCGCTACCGGCGACGCGCCGACGATCATCCCGACCGCTCATGGTTCCCTCTCCACAGCAGGTCGTGCTCAAGCCGTGGCCCCTACGAAACCGACTTCGCCGCGTCCGAGGAAGGTCGGGTTTATGGGGGGTACAACCTCAACCCCCCTACACGGGGATTGGGACTGGCAGGAGTCGTTGATCGAGTGATCGGTATTCGTCGGGCTGCTCGTTCAGTTGATCACTGGGCGTGGTCGCTGGGGGGCGTAGCGCTGATCGGTCGTATAACCCCCATGGGGCCAACCGACCACCGTCACACCAGCCGGGATTCGGTCATGTCGAGATGCCAGTCGACCACGTTGGATGGAGCGGACCGTACCGCCCAGCACAGTTGGCGCAGCATCCAATGTGCCCAGTACATCCGCAGGGTAGCGGGGGCGATTCGGTCGGCGAGAATCTCGTCCAGGTGGGCTGCCGCCGCGTTCTCCACGGGGTCGGCGTCCGGCGACTGGACGAACCACTCCCGATCGATCCGGGTTTGGACGAGGGCGAAGAGTCGATCGCCGCGGCTTGCGCCGAGATTCCAGTCGACGACCCCGGTAGCGCGGTCGTTCTCATCGAAGAGGACGTTTGCCGCTGTGAGATCGACATGCACCAGATCATCACCGACCATTTCGCGGGGCTCTCGTCGGCCGATGCGAAGAATCTCGTCCAGTACGCGACGGCTGCGCGGACTGTGCGTCGCCAGCACCTCGTGGCGAGGACATGGATCGCTGCCGCAATCACGGCACAGCAGCCGCACCGGCGCGCCGGGTCGCGCGGCGAGAGCGCTGGCGAAACGGTCGTTGATCTCCACCATCGCGTCTATTCTCCCCGGGGTCAGGCGCCGGGGCGGTGCGCTGGGAAGCCGCTCCTGCACGAACATCACATCGTCATTCAGGTCGACCACAAGATCGTGCCTGGGCACCGGGAGCCCGCGGTCACGGACATAGGCAAGCACGTCGGCCGTACGCTTGGCTTCGGCGAGTGAGCCCACAAATCGAGTCACCACGGCTGGTCGGCCGTCCGGCCACTCGGCGTAGATGGCACCGCCGAGCCTCCCATGCAGAGCGCGGCCGACGATCCTCAAACCCGCACCGGTACGCCGATTGATCGCTGAGACGATCTCGTGATCTCGTGTCGTTGGAGACCTGCTATCCATATCCGTAGTCTTGCGTCAGACCGCGATCAGGCGGTCACCCTTCTGTGTCCAGCATCGGGGCACAGTGGCAAAGTGCATGCGAGCTCGGGCTTGTCCGCGAACAGGGGGTCCAGCCAAGGTAGGTCCGAAAGCCACATTCGCGATCTTGGTAGTGGTCGGTATTTGTCGGGCTGCTCGTTCAGTTGATCACTGGGTGTGGTCGCTGGGGCGTAGTGAGTCCAGGATCCTCCTGGCGTCCGCGGCGATGCGGGTGGTGGTCTTGTGGTGGAAGCCCAGGGAGTTGGCGATCACTGGTGCGGGAGCTTGCAGGACGAGTTGGCGGAGCGCTGAGACTCTGGCCGTTCCGGTGGCGAAGCCGGCGAGTCGAAGGTGCTCGCGGATGGTGCCGGCATGGGCGGGTTGGTCGGCCCGTCGGCCGGGGAATAGCCAGCGCGTCCGGGTTGGTCGTGGTGTTGAGGTGGGGCCGGTCGTCGGCCGGCTCTCGAAGCAGGCTGGCGAAGGGTTCGGGCACGGGAATGGGCGGGTCTCCGAGCTTAAGGAGAAGTTCGTCCTGGTCCTGGATGAGGTCATCGACGGTGAGCCGGACGAGGCGGGTGACGGGCTGGGCGTAGAGGAGCACGAGGCAGGCTCATCGTGAGTGACCGCTCGGCGGATCAACCGGAGTCTGTGCTGTTGGGACATGGGAGTGGCCTTCGAGTTCTCCAGGACGGGCAGCCGCAGCTTTGGCATGTGCCCGGTGTCATGGCCCAGCGTAGAAGCGTCCGCAGTGTGTGGGATTGGCGAGGACCGTGAGCGGCGTGCCAGGCGTCGAGATCGGTCTGCTCGCAGAAGGTTAAAGACCGTCCAGTTGTATCGAGCCAGGTCAGGAAGATGCGCGCTGCTTGGAACTGCTCGCCGGCGGTCATCGAGATCCTGAGGTCAGTGGCTTGACGGCGGCCTTGGCACAGAGCTGCGGGAGTTCCAAGGTGAGGTTGTTCTGCTGAAGCACGGCGGCGATCAGTTCCTTGGTCGCCCGCCTGGGGCCCTACTTCGACTGCGCCCATTCATCTGCGTTCGTCGTACCCATGTGGGCAGGCCGGTTGGCGCAGCCGCGATGGTCGGGCCGACGAACTTCCAGCCCTGCTTGCGCAGATCCTTCGACAGCGCGATCGAGGCCGGAGACGTGGAGGCGGTCCGCGGTTCGGGCAGCTCGGTGTCATCGGGCTCGTAGCGCCAGACGAAGGCCGCCAGGCTCCCCTCCCGGTCGATCAGCTCCTCGGCGCGGCGGGCGTTGTTGACGACGGCCTCGATCCTGCCTCGATGGCGTACGATGCCGGCGTCCTGCAGCAGGCGCTCCACGTCGCGTCCGCCGAACCGAGCGACGCCGGGAATGTCGAAGCCCGCGAAGGCGGCGCGGAAGTTCTCGCGCTTGGCCAAGATGGTGCGCCGGCTGAGGCCGGACTGGAAGCCCTCCAGGCTGAGCCTTTCGAACAGGCGCCTGTCATCGGTGACGGGGAATCCCCACTCGGTGTCGTGGTAGGCGAGGAACTCCGGGGCGCCGCCGCTCCACGGGCAGCGCGGTTCGCCAGCCGAGGAACGGTGCCGTCACAGCAGGAAGCTCAGCCGCTCGTCCGCCATGCCTGGCGCGATCTCGATGATCTCCGCAGTGACGACGTTCTCGGCCACGAAGGGGTCGTTCTCCACCCGCTTCTCCAGCTCCTCAAGCGAGGTTCCGTGCGCCAGGACCGCGCCGCCGGGCCGGGCCGGATACTGCCGACCAGCAGGAACACGCCGTCGTCCAGGCCGCGCCAGCTTGCGGGCAATGTCAGGCACGGCCATGCGCGCGAGCGGAGGCCTGGCCCTCCAGTGACTTCTCCCGGATGTGCTCTCGCTCGGACCCGGCCATTCCAGCGAAGAAGGCGAACAGCGCCGCCCCGTGCCCCGACGGGTGGTAATTGCCCTGCAGCGGGCCACTCAGCAACAGTCGTGAGGTCCTAGGCGGCTGCGCGAGCGCCTTCTCGACGGGACGCATCCGGTGCGGCGGCCAGGCGGTGCTTGCGCTTGGGCATGCCGTAGGTGGGGTGCGAGGTGGCCCACAGCGCCATCTTGAGAATGCCCGCCTTGATCCGTGCGGGCGTCCGGCCGCCCTTGTACTTCGGCTTTGCCTGCCCTTCGTCGCCGACCGTCTGCAGGATCCCGTCCCGCCGTCCGAGGCTGATGTGGTTGTACGTGTAGACCAGTTTGGTGTTCGCGATCTTGCGGCCGGTCAGGCGTCCCACGATCGCCTCGATAGCCTGCCTGCCGGTGTAGCCGGCCGACGCGCAGGACATCGGCAGCGGCCGGCCGTTGTCGCCGATGGCGTAGGCGCTGTCACCGATGGCGTACACGTTCGGGTGCGAGACCGACCGCATGGTGCGATCGACGACGATCTGGCCGTTCCGGGTGACCTCCAGCCCGCCGGCGGCGGCGAGGGGGTTGACCGCGAACCCGGCCGTCCACACGGTCGCGTCGGACGCCAGGGCGGTGCCGTCGGCGCACAGCACCCGCGTCGCTTCGACGGCTTCGACGCTGATGTGCTCCAGGACGGTGACGCCCAGCCGGTCGCAGGCCCGGCGCAGGTGGCCCCGGGCTCCGGCGGAGAGCCGGGTGCCCAGCTCGCCGCGGGCGATGAGCGCCACCGACAGGCCGGGCCGGGCTTCGGCGATCTCGGTGGCGGTCTCGATACCGGTCAACCCGTCGCCGACGACCACCACGCTTCCGTCCTCGCCCCGCCCGCCCAGGCTGTCCAGGCGCTCGCGCAGGCGCAGCGCCGAGGGCCTGGCGGCGACGTCGAAGGCGTGCTCGGCCACGCCGGGGACAGCTTCGACGTCACCGTGGCTGCCGAGCGCGTAGACAAGCGTGTCGTAGTCGAGTTCGCTGCCTCCGTCGGCGTCTGTGATGGCGACGACCTGGCGCCTGGGGTCGACGGCGGTGACACGGGCCAGGCGCAGCCGCATCCCCGTGCCCGCGAAGACGTCGGCGAGTTTCGGAGCCTCGATGTCGCGGCCCGCCGCGAGCTGGTGCAGCCGCATTCGCTGGACAAAGTCCGGCACGGCGTTGACGACGGTGATCTCGGTGTCCTTCGGGGACAGCCGGCGGGCCAGGTTCCCGGCCACGTAGGCCCCGGCATAGCCGGCGCCGAGGACGACGATGCGGTGCTTCATGTGTTGCTCCTGTCGGTTCGCTTGCTCTAGGTGAGGTGACTCGGCCCTGGGCCACCGATTTCCTTGATCGAAGTTGCCGTGAGCCTCCGCCGAGAGGTCCTGCCAGTCGGCCCAGGTCTTGAGCCGGTTGGCGTAGACCTGCTGGAGCATCGGGTAGAAGCTCTGCCCGAACAAGACCCGCAGGGGTGGGTTACCGGAGTCGACGATCTTGCGGAGCGTCTGGGCCGCGGCGGCAGGGTCGCCGGCGGGCTGGTTGCCCGCGAACGCGGCGATGCGCTGGCGAAGAGCGTCGTAGACCGGGTTGGACCCGGCCGGGTGGCCGTTGTTGAGGGGGTCGGGGTTCTTGCCGGACCTGGTGGCGAAGCCGCCGGGCTCGATCACGGTCGCCTTGTCGCCACGCGACAGGGCGGCGCCTCGACGAAGTTGCGGCCCAGGCCGCGAGACGAACCGGTGACGAACCAGACCTTGCTCATGATGCCCTTTCCGTTCTTTCTGGGTGGCGGTTGCGCGGCGGTCACCACGCAACGGGGCCAGGGTGATCGCTCGGGGAGTTGTGTGCCGCGCGCATCGTTCGCGCGGCGTCCTGACGACCATGCGGCGTCGGCGCCGCGAACTTTGTGACAGTACGGTCATGTGACGTGTGTCACCGATCACGGGTGTCACACAGCGGTGGGCGCCGACGCCTTGTGTATGGAGCAGGAATTGCGGGTGCACAGGCAGGAGCCAGGTATGAACGAGCGCAGGGCTGCAACGACGGGCACAGCCGAGCCGATGGCCGGTGGCGGCCGGACGGATCCGGCAACCGAGGCATTCCTCGCCCACCGCAACCTGCTGTTCACCGTCGCCTACGAGATGCTCGGCTCGGCGGCCGACGCCGAAGACGCTCTGCAGGAGACCTGGTTGCGGTGGGTCAAGGTCGACCTCGGGCAGGTGTCCGACCAGCGCGCCTACCTGGTGCGGATCGCCACCCGGCGCTCGCTGGACCGGCTGCGCGCCATGAAGCGCCTCAAGGAGGAGTATGTCGGGCCGTGGCTGCCCGAACCACTGCTCACCGCGCCGGACGTGGCCGAGGACGTCGAGCTCGCCGAGAGTGTGTCGATGGCGCTGATGCTCGTCCTGGAGACGCTGTCGCCGACCGAGCGCGCCGTCTTCGTGCTGCGCGAGGTCTTCGACGTCGGCTACGAGGAGATCGCGGCCGCCGTCGGCAAGACCCCGGCGACCGTACGCCAGATCGCGCACCGGGCCCGCCGGCACGTCGATTCCCGACGGCCTCGCGAGGTGGTCTCCCCGAGCCAGGCCCGGGCGGCTGTTGAGTCCTTCCAGCGCGCGCTCGAAACCAGGGATCTGCAGGGACTCCTTGATGTGCTCGCTCCTGAGGTCGTCCTGGTGAGCGACGGCGGCGGCGTCAAGCAGGCCGCGCCGCGGCCGATCATCGGCGCGGACAAGGTGGCCCGCATGATCATCGACGGCCTCGGCAAGGCCCGAATCGCGCTCACCAGCGAGCCCGCCGTGGTCAACGGCAACCCCGCACTCCTCCTCCGCGTGGACGGCGAGATCGACGGCGTCATAGCAGCCCGTGTCGAGGACGCCCGCATCACCGGCCTCTACTACGTCCGCAACCCGCACAAGCTGACCCGCATCGCATCCGAGACCTCACTCACGCTGAAGTGATCCGTCGGCAGCCGCGCCATGATCACGACATCGCGACAGTGCGGAGCATCCCGAGCGAAGGCATCCGCTCATCGGCACAAGTGCGTGCCGGGCTGCCCCGTCACCACGTAAAAGCACGCAAACGTTCTCTTCGAGGAGTAGACATGGCCGGCCTGCTCGCCGCTCTACTGCTGACGAGACTCGTCCGCGGCACCGCCCGCCGGGTCACCGGAGCGCTCGCCTTCGCGATCACTGGCGGTCTGGCGGCGGCAGCGATCCTGCGGTCGCTGCTCGGGTCTGTCGGCTTCGGTCTCGGCGCCGTCGCCATGATGCTCATCGGCAACCCCCTGTCAGGCATCTCGACCGCACCCGAGATGCTGCCCGGCTGGTCCGGCACACTCGGCCAGCTGCCGCCACCGGGAGCGGGTGGCCAGTTGCTGCGCTTCACCGCCTTCTTCGAAGGCCACGGCGCCACCCGCCCCGTTGTCGTCCTGGTGAGCATCACCGGGCTCGCCTACGCATCCGTAACCCGAAGAAGCTGACCGCATCGACACCGCGACCCCACTCACCCCGCGATGAACGCCAACGACGAGCCGGCCCACGACCTCGAAGCGGCCTGGATCTGACGGCGACCTCAGCCTGCGCAGGACGGCCCGTCAGGCCGTGAAGCCAGTGCCAACAGTGTCGATCACGCCACCCGAGGCCGCCACAAGCACAACAAACTCCGCCAGATCTATTACTGGGAGATCATTCATGACGAAGAACGTCGCCAGCGAACTCGCCGGCCTGAAACTTCCGGTCGAGCGGGGCTGCCCGTTCGCCCCGCCCACCGTCTACGAACGGCTGCGCGAGCAGGCGCCGATCAACAAGGTCCGCCTGACCAGCGGCAGCGAAGCGTGGTGGGTGTCCGGGCACGAGGAAGGCCGTGCCGTCCTCGCCGACGGCCGCTTCTCCTCCGACAAGCGCAAGGACGGCTTCCCGCTCTACACGCTCGATGCGGCGACCCTGCAGCAGCTCCGCAGCCAGCCGCCGTTGATGCTCGGCATGGACGGCGCTGAACACTCCGCGGCCCGCCGTCAGGTGATCGGCGAGTTCACCGTCAAGCGACTGGCCGCGCTGCGCCCGCGGATCCAGGACATCGTCGACCACTTCATCGACGACCTGCTCGCCACCGACCGGCAGCCGGTCGACCTGGTGCAGGCACTGTCCCTGCCGGTGCCCTCACTGGTGATCTGCGAACTGCTCGGCGTCCCCTACACCGACCACGACTTCTTCCAAAGCCGCACCACCATGATGGTGCGCCGGACCTCGCTGGAAGAGCGCCGGCGAGCCTTCGCCGAACTGCGCGCCTACATCGACGACCTGGTCACCCGCAAGGAGTCCGAATCCGGCGACGACCTGTTCAGCCGGCAAATCGCCCGGCAGCGCCAGGAAGGCGCCCTCGACCACGAGGGCCTGGTGAGCCTGGCCTTCCTACTGCTGACCGCCGGACACGAGACCACGGCGAACATGATCTCGCTCGGCGTGGTCGCGCTGCTCACCCACCCGCAGCAACTGGCCCTGATCACCGCCGACCCGGACAAGACGCCCATCGCCGTGGAGGAACTGCTGCGCTACTTCGCCATCGCCGACGGAGTCGCCTCCCGGCTGGCCACCGAAGACGTGGAGATCGGCGGGGCGAGCATCAAGGCCGGCGAGGGCGTCATCGTCTCAACCCTGTCGGCCAACTGGGACCCGACGGCATTCAAGAACCCGGCCGACCTGGACGTCGAGCGCGGGGCCCGCCACCACCTCGCCTTCGGCTTCGGCCCGCACCAGTGCCTCGGCCAGAACCTGGCCCGGATGGAACTGCAGATCGTCTTTGACACGCTGTTCCGCCGCATCCCCACCCTGCGGCTCGCCACACCGGCAGAGGACCTGCCGTTCAAGACCGACGCCGTCATCTACGGCGTTCACGAACTCCCCGTCACCTGGTGAGCAGGACATGATGCGGATCAAAGCCGACACCGGCCTCTGCGTCGGCTCCGGCCAATGCGTCCTGACCGAGCCGACCGTCTTCGACCAGGAAGACGACGGCATCGTGGCCCTGCTGACCGATCATCCCGACAGCCAGAGTGCCGCACAGGCGCGCCACGCCGTCACCCTGTGCCCATCCCGAGCCCTCTCCATCCTGCAGGAGTAAGCGCATCCCCGGCGACGACGCGTCCGCGCCTGTGGAGGGCGACAAGTCCAGTGGGGCAGGTGGAAGAGGTCAGCGGCGAGTGGACCCTCCAGCATGGGTCCGCCGGGAGTTGAAGAGGGCTCGTACCGCGGCTTCATCGCCTTCGATGTCGACGAGCCCATGGGCGTCGTTGAGGGTGAGCGCACCCGCTGCCAGCCCGAGAATGATCGGGGCCTCAGCGCGCACGACGGCATCGAGATCGCCGCCGGCATGCACGGTCACCTCCACGCCCGAGCGCGTCGCCCGCGCCTGGAGCAACTGGCCGTCGACCTCGATCCCCACCGTCGATGCCTGGTGCGCGGCCCTGTCGGCGAGCAAGGCGCGGAGGGCGACGGTGAGCCATTCGGCGTGGAAGCGGTCGCCGTCTGGTCCGCGCGCCATGAGGGGCGTGGACCAGCGGATGAGGCTCTCAACCGGCTCCCGCAGCTCGGCGCCCCATGGGGTGAGTGCGTACACGATGGCGTTGCCCTCCTCGGCCAGTCGCCGCTCGACCACTGCGGCGCTCTCCAGGTCGCGCAGACGGTCGGTGAGCAGGTTCGTGGCCATGCCGCCGAGCCCGTCGAGCAGGTCGCGGTAGCGGGCGGGAGCGATGAGGAGCTGGCGGACGATGAGCAGATTCCACCGGTCGCCCACGACATCGAGCGCCCGGGCGAGACCGCAGTACTGACCGTAGCTCCGACTCATAGCGGCCACTTTACATTCTCAAGTCCGCCTGACAATATCCAGCAAAGCGCTGGCAGGGGTGTGGTCACCCCGTCCGGGCCATGGGATGGCCACCGCCACCAGCACTCACGCCACAGGAGTGAAACGATGACCGGCACCCCATCTCCCAGGCGAGGCCCAGACTCTGACGCCCAGGAAGGCACCGGCACGATCGCGGCTGCGACGCACAGCGATGCCCCCGACACCATGGCCCAGGCGCGTGCGGCATTGCGGGACGTTGTTCCCCGTCTCGTCGAACTTGTGCGGAGCGTCCCGGACACCAACGCCGATTCTGTCGGTACCTGGACGGTGGGTGATGTCGCGGCTCACCTGGCTCAGGTTTTCCGCTTCGACACCGACGCCGTCGCCGGAAGACCGGTCCCGCGAGCCACGGTGACGACGGCGGGAATGGCCGAGGTCAACGCGACGATGCTGGCCCAGGACGGCGAACGGGACCCGGCCGTACTCGCGGATCGCATCGGCACGCTGGCAAGCGAGTTCGACGACATCGCCTCGCGTTCGCGAGCGGCCGCCGTCGATTGGCTGCAAGGTGCCCGCCTGCCGCCTGCGGCGGTGGCGTGCCACCTGCTCGAGGAATGCCTGATCCATGGCCATGACATCGCCGCAGCCACTGGGCGCTCGTGGTCGATACGGCGTCACCACGCCCTGCTCGCGGTCGAAGGTGGCGTGCTTCCGCTCATCGCGGCTCTGCCGCCCGCGGCCTTGTTGGACCAGGAGAAAGCTCGATCCTTCCGAGCCCGCTTCGACCTGCGCCTGCGTGGAGGCGGGCGTACGTTGATGGTCTTCGACCGCGGTTCGTTGACCCTCGACGCGGGGGACGCACGCGACGTCGACGCCCACCTGTCTGCCGACCCCGCGGCTCTCATGCTGGTGTTCATCGGCCGGCAAGGAATAGGGAAGCCGCTTCTCGAAGGAAAGCTCGCCGCCTGGGGCCGCCGGCCATGGAAACTCGCCCGCATGCTCACTGTCATCAGCCCTCCGTAGCCCATCCGCCGCAGCACCGACCAGCAATACCCACCATGTGAACCTTCGGGTCTCGGTCGAGCGTCATCGATTTTGCCGGAGCCGGCCGAGGAGGTTCTGCCGTCTGGAGACGGTCGCGGTCCAAGGGCGAGCGGCGCAAACTCGACCGGGCAGCACACCCTGATCTGCCCACGCCGGGAGATGTGCGCCAAGATCGCGTCCGGCACGCCAAATCGCGCCGAGGAGAGCAGGAGATCAACAAAACAGGACATGAGGGAGATCCCTTGACTCTTCCCCGTGGCGTTGACGGTGATCGTAGGATCGTTCGCGTGGATCTGGAGGCCGCCGCCGCCCGGCTCGGGGTACCCGTCGAGGATGTCGACCGCGTGCACCGGCTCGCCGGCGACCGGCCGTCGGCTCCGCTGCCCGCCAAGGCTGACGCGCCCGCGATCCTCGACCGGCTCGCGGTGCGGCCGGACGACGCCGCCGAGATCATGGCGGGCTGGCCCGACCCCGACTCTCCGCTGTGGACTCCGGAGCTGCGCTGGCTGCTCGACCGTTCGATCGCCCTGGTCCGCGCCGATCTCGGGGGCCACGGCTGGCTGCCGCCCGGTCCGGAGCTGCCGCGCGAACGGGGCCCCGCCTGGCGGCATCTCTACGTGTACGCGTACCTGGCCCTGGTCGACGTCGTCACGGGGTACCACCGCGACCACGGCATCGCCGATGCCGTGTCGTGGGTGACCCTCGCGGATCTGGGCCGCAACCTCGCGATCGACCGGCGGATGCGCCGCGAGGGCTGGCCGGTCATGCAGAGCTGGCTGACGCTGCACGCGCGCGGCGGCATCTACGAGCTGGGCCGGCTGCAGCACCAGCGCGGCGGCACCACCATCGACCTGCACATCCCCGAGTCGGGGCCGATGACCCCGGAGGCGGTCGCGGCGTCGCTCGACGAGGCCCGCGCGTTCTTCCCACGCCACTTTCCCGACGAGCGCTACACGGCGTTCTCCTGCGGCTCGTGGCTGCTCGACCCGCAGCTACTGGAGTACCTGCCCGGGGACTCCAACATCGTCCGGTTCCAGCGGAGGTTCGAGCTGGAGCCCTACGAGGAGCCGGAAGGGCAGGACGCCGACGTCGAGGTGCTGCGGTTCGTGTTCCGCACCCTGACCACGCCGCTCGACCGGCTGCCGCGCCGCACCGTGCTCCAGCGCGCGATCGTCGACCACCTGAAGGCCGGCCGCCACTGGCGCATCCGCCGCGGCCGCTTCCCGATCTAGACCAGCTCGGCCAGTCCCGCGCGGGCGAAGGAGAGCACGCGATCGACCAGGGGCAGTAGCTCTTCGGTGGTGGTGTCGCCGTGCCGGGCCTCGTGCGTCATGTACAGCTCGCGCAGGCCGCCCACCAGTATGTACGCGGTCAGCCGTGGGGCCAGCGCGTCGGGCGGAAGGCCGGCGTCCTTGCCGACGGCGGCGGCGATCAGGCGTTCGAGCTCGTAGTAGCTCGCGCGGGCGCGGCCGCGGAGGTCTTCGTCCTCGGCTATCAGGGTGGCGCGCTTGGTGCGCAGGGACCAGATCTCGCCCGGCTCGCGGCCCTGCTCGGCGTCGTGTTCGTCGAGGGCGCGGATGGTGTCGCGCATCCACGCGCCGACGGCGTCGATGGCGGTGCCGGACCGGGTGTCGAGGCGGGCGGCCAGCGACTTCGGGGCGAACGGGTCGTCGGCGAACAGCAGGTCTTCCTTGGTGGGGAAGTGCAGCGTGACGGTACGCGTCGCGACGTCGGCGTGCCCGGCGATCGCCGCGATGGTGGTGCTGCGGTAGCCGTGCGAGGTGAACAGCTCCAGCGCCGCGGCCTGGATCCGTTCGCGGGTCTGCCGTTTCTTGCGATCGCGCCGACCTTCCATGCGAAAAGGCTACCACGCGTACAATTAATGCAGTCCATGCTACTGTTACTATGAAAGGCATCGACTGAGAGAGGTGAGGACGTTGTCCAAGACGTGGTTCATCACGGGCACGTCGAAGGGATTCGGCCGCGAGTGGGCGCAGGCCGCACTCGAACGCGGTGACCGGGTCGCCGCCACCGCCCGCGACCTCGACGCCCTGCGTCCCCTCGCCGACCGGTACGGCAACGCCGTGCTGCCCCTGCGGCTCGACATCACCGACCGCGACGCCGTGTTCGCCGCCGTGCGGCGGGCCGCCGAGCACTTCGGCGCGCTGGACGTGGTGGTCAACAACGCGGGCTACGGCCACTTCGGCATGGTCGAGGAGCTGACCGAGGCCGAGATCCGCGCCGAGATGGACACCAACTTCTTCGGCACGCTGTGGGTGACGCAGGCGGTGCTGCCCGTACTGCGCGCGCAGGGGCACGGCCGGATCATCCAGGTCACCAGCGAGGGCGGCGTCCGGGCGTTCCCCGGCATCGGCGGCTACCACGCGTCGAAGTGGGCGGTGGAAGGCCTGTCGGAGTCGCTGCGCCAGGAGGTCGCGCCCTTCGGCATCGACGTCATCTGCCTGGAGCCCGGCCCGTACTCGACCGACTTCGGCGCCGGCAGCATCCGTACCAGCGCCGAAAACCCCGACTACGCCAAGGTTCGCGCGGCCACCGCGATCGAGTGGGACCTCGGCGACCCGAAGGCGACCCGCCGGCCGATCCTGGAACTGGCCGACACCGACGACCCGCCGGCGCGGATCTTCTTCGGCAAGTCGCTGGAGCCGGTCGCGGCCGAGTACGAGGAACGGCTCGCCACCTGGCGCAAGTGGCAGCCGGTCTCCCTGGCCGCGTTCCGCTAGTCCCCTGGCCCGGGCAGCCGGCGGGGCCGCGGGTTCCACGAGCTCCCAGCCCAAAGCCTGGCCGCCGGCCAGCAGCTCCTCGACCGACGGGTCGCGGGTCTGGTGCGTCGGCATGCTCGGCACTGTCGCCGGTTCGCCCAGGTCCTCGAAGAACTTCTCGAACCCGGCCGGGGTGACGACGCAGAACCCCCGGCCGCGTTGGGACCGTACGAAGACGGAGTGCGCGGTGCTCTGCGGGATCCACGCCGTGCAGCCGGGGGTGACCAGGTGCACGGTGCCGTTGACGAAGACCTCCCATTCACCCTCGGTGATGTGGAACAGTTCGCTCTCGCCGGCGTGCCGGTGCACCGGCGCCTGCCACCCGTACGGCACGTCGCACTGGAAGAACGACAGCACGCCACGGGTGTCGGCCAGGGTGCCTCCCGTAGCTCAGGACGGTCCGCGCAGGCCGGCCTGGTCCAGGCAGGTCTCGACGTCGGCGGGATCGGTGCTGGTCAGGGCGATGTAGCCGTCCGGCCGGATGAGCACCCAGTCGCCGGGTGACAGGCCGTACGCCTGGCGCAGGTGGCCTCCGTCGTCGACGAGGTCACCGCGCTTGCCGGTGGTGTGGATGCTCAGCCCGGCGCGCGGAGCCAGGACGTTCGGCACCTCGTATCCGATGAGGGTCCAGCACGGGTGGGCCAGTAGCTGGAACAGCCGCACCGGCCGGCCGGCGGCGCCGGTGAGCGGGGCGTCGGGTGCCCGGTAGCCGGCCATCGGGCCGGGGCCGGTCAGCGGCGACAGCGGGTAGCCGAGGTCCAGCTGGTGGGCCTCGCGTTCGCGGCGCATCCCGCGGCGCTCGGCCTCGTTCAGCAGCCGGGTGGACAGCCCGAGCACCGATTCGGCGATCGGCCGCCGCTCGGCCTCGTACGAGTCGAGCATCGCCTCAGGCGCCCCGCGCAGCACCGCGGCCAGTTTCCAGGCCAGGTTGTAGGCGTCCTGGATGCTGGTGTTCAGCCCCTGGCCGCCGGTCGGCGGGTGCACGTGCGCCGCGTCCCCGGCCAGGAAGACGCGCCCGCCGCGGTAGGAGTCGGCCAGCCGGGCACCCATCATGTACACCGACGCCCACCCCACCTCCCGCACCACGATGCCGCTGTCTCCGGTACGGTCGGCCAGCATCGCGGTCAGCCCGGCGGCCGACAGGTCCACCTCGCCCTCCAGCGGCAGGCCGCCCTGGCACTGGAACAGCTCGGTGCCGGCCAGCGGGCACATCGCGATCTGCCGTAGGGTGCCCTCGTTCCAGGTGTGCCAGACGTCGGCGGGCAGGCCGTCGGCGCGCACATCCGCCACGAACGCCCGGATGCCGAGAGAGCGTCCCGGATAGCCGATCCCGAGCGTCTTGCGGACCACGCTGGACCCGCCGTCGGCGCCGACCAGGTAGCGGGCGGGCACCGTCGCCTCGCCGATCCGCGCGACCACCCCGCCGTCGTCCTGGTCGAAGCCGAGCAGTTCGTGGTCATAGCGTACGGCGTGTCCGAGTTCGGCCAGCCGCTCGCGCAGGATGGTCTCTGTGCGGAACTGCGGCAGCATCAGCCCGTCCCGATACGGCTCAGCCGGGGTCGGCTCCTGGTGCTCCATGATCCGCCGGTCGATCGGCCCGTCCTCGGCGTACAGGCGTTGCGGCGGGTACGGGCCGCCGGCGGCGACCATCCGATCCAGCACCCCCAGGTCTTCGAACACCTCCAGGGTGCGCGGCTGGATGCCCTTGCCCCGCGACCCGGCGAACGGCCGCGCGGCCTTGTCCACCAGCAGGAAGTCCACGCCGCGCCGGGCCAGCTCGATGGCCAGCACCAGCCCGGTCGGGCCCGCCCCGGCAATGATCACCTCGGGCATGGCTCACACCTCCCCGGTGACCAGCACGGTCCGGACGCCGGGCCGTTCTGGGGCGGTCCACGCCGCTTCCACCTCGGCCAGCGGGACGATCCGGGCGCTGACCGCGATCCGGCCTTGGTCGATCTCGTCCACCAGCTCGGGCAACTCCTCCAGGTAGGCCCGGGCCGACACCGCGCCCTGGCCGGCGTCGCGCCCGGCGCCGACCACCCGCCCGGCCCCGAGCCGCTTGGCCACCTGGACGGCCAACT
>NZ_JBSFTC010000263.1:0-15833 GCF_053590415.1 Nonomuraea sp. NPDC003201 | reverse complement strand
GCATCGACCCGCGGGCGATGCGGCTCGGCGCGGACGCGCTGGCGGAGGCGGTGCTCGCCGCCGCGAACGACGCCGCCGCGGACCTGGCCAAGCAGATGGCCGGGATGATGACGGACGGCCTGACCCCGTTCGCCGACGAGGTCAGGCGTTTCGGCCAGGACTAGCTACGTGGTCACCAGCCGTCAGTATCCGCGCCAGCGCCTGAACTGGTCCTGGCCCGCGGCGACCCCCAGCTTGGCGAGCATCTGCTCCCAGGTGGGCAGCAGGCTGGCCGGATCGTCGATCACGTCGCCGGGCCGGTTGAGCGCGTTCGCCGTGGTGGTGAAGATGGACGACCCGGTCAGGAAGACGATGGCGTTCTGCGCCGCCTTGTTCTTCGGCAGCAGGTTGGCGGCCTTCCCGAAATTGGCGGGATCCACATGGTAGAAGACCATCGCCGCGGCGAAGTTCTTCACCATGTACTCGCCCCGGTCGCCCCACGACCCCATGTCCTCGCCGCGCCCCAGCTTGACCCCGTCGACGAGCAGCTGGTCGAGGGCCGTGTAGGCGAGGCTGCCGCCCACGGCGTAGATGAAGCGCTTGCCCACCGCGTGGTTGAACAGCTTGAGCAGCAGCCCGGCCTGTCTCCTCCGCATCGCCCAGTTGATCAGCACCTGGACCTTCTTGTCGATGGCCGGCCAGCAGAAGAACATCAGCAGCTCGAGCCACTGGATCATGGCCATCGTGTGGAGCGCGTGCTGGGTCTGCTCCAGCATGTCCGCGTAGTCGTCGACCGCGTCGGCCAGCCCTCGGAGGTACGCGGACACGTGCGGCGGATAGGGCGCGAGATCTTCGTTGAAGTATTTCCTGAAGGCGTCGACCCCCGCGCCGGAGCTGGGCGGCCGCCACACCGTTCGCGCGACGTCCTCCACGTCGTCCAGGCTCGTGTCCACCCGCGTGGCCAGCTGCCGCAACAGGCGCGCGGCCTCGCGCGCCTTGGCCGGGTCGCCGTCGGGGTAGGCGACGGACAGCATCTGCAGGACCACGGCGCCGACACCGAGGGCGGAGAACGCGAACCCTCCCATCGGAAGGGACTTGGGGGATGGACTCACGTGGCAGACCCTTTCTCCAACGGACATACCAGGATCATCCGATCATCCTGCAATACCATCGGCCACGCCAACCCCACAGCCCCCTGGGGCCCCTTGGGCCCCTCGGGCCCCTTTGGCCCCTCTAGGAGCCAACCCTCCAGGAGTGGAGATACTCCTCCTGCTCGGGCGTGAGCTCGTCGATCCCGATCCCGGCCGCGGCCAGCTTCAGCTTGGCGACCTCGTGGTCGATCTCCTCCGGGACGTCGTAGACGCCGGGATCGAGGCGGGAACGCTCGCCGGCCAGCCAGACCACGGCCAGGGCCTGCGCGGAGAACGACATGTCCATGACGGCCGCGGGATGGCCCTCGGCGGCGGTGAGGTTGACCAGCCGGCCCTCGGCGAGCAGCAGCAGCCGCCGGCCGTCGGGCAGCACGTACTCGTCGGTGTTCGGCCGCACCCCGCGATGCACCTCGGTGGCCAGCTCGTCCAGCGCGCGCACGTCGATCTCCACGTCGAAGTGCCCGGCGTTGGCCAGGATCGCGCCGTCCTTCATGACCGACAGGTGCTCGGCCCTGATCACGTCGCGGTTGCCGGTCACGGTGACGAAGAGGTCGCCGAGCATCGCCGCCTGCGCCATGGGCCGGACCTCATACCCTTGGAGGGTCGCGTCGAGCGCCTTCACGGCGTCGATCTCGGTCACGATCACCCGCGCGCCGAACCCCTTGGCCCGCTCGGCCACGCCCCGCCCGCAGAACCCGAACCCGGCCACGACCACCGTGCGCCCGGCCAGCATGGTGTTGGTGGCGCGCATGATGCCGTCCAGCGTGGACTGTCCGGTGCCGTAGCGGTTGTCGAACATGCGCTTGGTGCGGGTGTCGTTCACCGCCACGACGGGGAACCTCAACGCGCCCTCGGCGGCCATCTGCCGCAGCCGGATGATCCCGGTGGTGGTCTCCTCGCAGCCGCCCGTGACGTGTTCGAGCAGGTCGGTGCGTTCGGTGTGGAGAATGTTCACCAGGTCGCAGCCGTCGTCGAGCACGAGGTCGGGCTCGAGGTCGAGCGCCTGGTGGATGTGCCGGTAGTAGGTGGCCCGATCGACGCCGGCCCGCGCGTGCACGGAGATTCCGTAAACACGCAGCGCCTCGGCCACGTCGTCCTGCGTGGACAGGGGGTTGGACGCGGCGAGCGCGATCTCGGCCCCGCCCGCCTTCAACGCCCCCATCAGTACGGCCGTCTCGGCGGTGACGTGCAGGCAGGCGGCGATCTTCAGCCCGTCCAGCGGCCGTTCGATGCCGAACCGCTCTCCGATCGCGGTCAACACCGGCATCGAACGAGCGGCCCAGGAGATCTGCCGCTCGCCACTTTCCCAGAGATCCATGCCAGCCCTTTGAGCGAAGAAGAAGGCCAAGAACACGCGTCGTCACGGCGAGCGACCCGTGAGCCTTCACGACCGGCCATGACGGACGGCCACTGACGTCGGCGCGTGCGGCCCACCGTGCGCAGCCGTAAAAAACGGGGTATAGCGGAAAGCTCCGGGAGGCGAGGAACCCTCCCGGAGCTAAGGAAAAAGATCAGTAGCGGTAGTGGTCGGGCTTGTAGGGGCCCTCGACGTGGACGCCGATGTAGGCGGCCTGCTCCTTGGTGAGCTCGGTGAGCTTGACGCCCAGGGCGTCGAGGTGCAGGCGGGCGACCTTCTCGTCCAGGTGCTTGGGCAGCGTGTAGACCCCGATCGGGTACTCGGCCGTCTTCGCGAACAGCTCGATCTGCGCGATCACCTGGTTGGTGAACGAGTTGGACATGACGAAGCTCGGGTGGCCGGTGGCGCAGCCGAGGTTCATCAGGCGGCCCTCGGCGAGGACGATGATCGAGTGGCCGTCGGCGAAGACCCACTCGTCGACCTGCGGCTTGATGTTGTTCTTCGTGATGCCGGGCTGCTTGGCGAGGCCGGCCATGTCGATCTCGTTGTCGAAGTGGCCGATGTTGGAGACGATCGCCTGGTGCTTCATCTTCGCCATGTGGTCGGCGGTGATGATGTTGAAGTTGCCGGTGGAGCTCACGAAGATGTCGGCGATGCCGACGACCTCGTCCAGCGTGGTCACCTGGAAGCCGTCCATGGCCGCCTGGAGCGCGCAGATCGGGTCGATCTCGGTGACGATGACGCGGGCGCCCTGGCCGCGCAGCGCGTCGGCGCAGCCCTTGCCGACGTCGCCGTAGCCGCACACCACGGCCACCTTGCCGCCGATGAGCACGTCGGTGGCGCGGTTGAGGCCGTCGATGACGGAGTGGCGGCAGCCGTACTTGTTGTCGAACTTCGACTTGGTGACCGAGTCGTTGACGTTGATGGCCGGGAAGAGGAGCTGGCCGTTCTTGTGCATCTCGTAGAGGCGGTGCACGCCGGTCGTGGTCTCCTCGGTGACACCCTTGATGCTCTCGGCGATCTTGGTCCACCGCTTGTCGTCGCCGACCGTGCGGGTGAGCAGGTCGATGATGACGTGCCACTCCTCCGGGTCGTCGGCCGTGGCGGCCGGCACGGCGCCCGCCTTCTCGTACTCGGCGCCCTTGTGCACCAGCAGCGTGGCGTCGCCGCCGTCGTCGAGGATCATGTTGGGCGCGTCACCGCCGGGCCAGGTGAGGGCCTGCTCGGTGCACCACCAGTACTCCTCCAGCGTCTCGCCCTTCCAGGCGAACACCGGCACGCCCTGCGGGTCGTCCGTGGTGCCATTGGGGCCGACGACCACCGCGGCGGCGGCGTGGTCCTGCGTGGAGAAGATGTTGCAGCTGACCCAGCGGACTTCGGCGCCGAGCGCGACGAGCGTCTCGATGAGGACGGCCGTCTGGATCGTCATGTGCAGGGAGCCCATGATCTTCGCACCGCGAAGGGGCTGGGAGGCCGCGTACTCTTTGCGAATCGCCATGAGGCCGGGCATCTCGTGCTCGGCGAGCCGGATCTCCTTGCGGCCGAAGTCGGCAAGTGAAAGGTCTGCGACCTTGAAGTCCATCGGGTTTCCCCTCGCGTCACTGATGGTTGTCCCGACGAGTTTAGGTGGCTCTACGAGGGGTGCGCATCTCGGGGCGGCCGAAACTGACGTAAGAATGTAAGAATGCGTATCACGGAGGCCGCGAAGCGGCTCGGCATGTCCCCTCGAATGCTCCGATATCGGGAGGCACTCGGTCTGCTGCCGCCCGTGCGGGAGCAGGGGGCGCACCGGCGGTTCGGGCCTGACGAGCTGGCGGCGGTGGCGCAGGGGGTGGAGCTGGAGAAGCAGTTCGACGTCTCACCCGCGGAGCTGGCCTTCGCGCTGCGGGTGCTCAGCGAGCCCACGGTGGCGGCGGCCGTCCGCGACCTCGGGATCCGGATCGGGCGGATCCAGGTGCCGCGCAGGGCCCTGGACTTCGAGAAGGAGAAGGCGCTGCGCCTCCTGCGCCCCTCCGGCCGCTGACCATTCAGGCGGCGGGGGTGACGAGTTGCTGGGCCAGCCACGGGAGGGCCTGCGGGAGCTCGCGGTTCCAGGTGTTGAAGTTGTGCCCGCCGCTGGGCAGGATCAGCGAGGACGCCCGCATCGGCGGCTTCACCGCGCTCAGGAACCTCATGGTCGCCGGATAGTCGCTCTCCCCCTTCCTGCTGCTGGTGACGAGCACGTTCACGGGCGGCGCGGGCAGGTTGGCCAGCCGCCACATCAGATCGTTGCGCTGTTCGACCGACTTGTCCCCGTGGAACAGGTCGCCGGTGGTGTTGTCGACGATCGTCTTGAAGTAGCCCGACTGCGAGACCGCCGCCGAGAACTGGTCGGGATGGCTCATGACGATCTTGAGCGCGCAGTAGCCGCCGGTCGAGCCGCCCAGGATGCCCCACGAGTCCCGGCCCTCCGCCACCCGATAGTGAGTGGTCATGTCATGTTTGACGTCGTTCGCGAAGTACGCCTGGATCTGCGGCCCGTCCGGCACGTCCACGCACTCGGTGTCGCGCGGCAGCACCACGCTGGGCCGCATCATGACCAGGACCGTGGGCTTGACCTGGTGCTGGGCGATCGCCTTCGCCATCCGGCCGGGCAGGTCGAGCCGGGTCATGAGGTTGCGCGGATCCCCCGGGTAGCCGGTGAGCGCGATGATCGCGGGGAAGCGCTCCGTGGTGTGCTTCAGGTACGCCGTGGGCAGGAACACATACGCCTCCTCGCTCAGGCGCGTGGACGGTCCCGGCATGATCACCTGTTCGATCCGCCCGCCCGGCACCGAGCGGGTGCTCAGCACCTGCAGCCCCGAGGCGGCGACCGTGATCGGCGCCGTCCCCGTGTCGGTGCCCAGGAGATCGTTCCAAGAGCTGTAGAAGGCGAAGTACTGGTTCACCGCCAGACCCAGGGCGGCCAGCGTGAACGCCTGGCAGACGGCCAGCGCGCCCACCCGGCCCAGCACGGCGCTCAGGCGCGCCGCGCTCAGCCGTGGCCACAGCCACACCGTGGTCGCCAGCGCCGCCACCGCCAGCACCGAGAAGGTGACCAGCAGGCCGATTGAGTTCAGTCCCATGAGGCATGGAATACAGGGAGGGCCGTAAGCAGGGAGTTAACATGGAGATTACCCGGCCGGGTCTTCAATCTCGGAGTGTGAAGCGCTCCTGGATTCGTGCCGTCGCCGCCTACGCGTCTCTGGTGGTCGGCCTGCTGGACATCAGCAAGGCGGTGTTCCCCCGTTTCGAGCACAGCCGCGTGGGTGTGTGGACGGACATCTTGCCGGGCATCGTCACGACCTTCGCCCGAGCGTCCTCCCTGGTCGTCGGCATCATGCTGATCATGCTCGCGCACGCGCTGCGCCGCGGGAAGGTGCGCGCCTGGCGCGCGGTCGTGCTGCTGCTCCCGGTGAGCGCCGTCGTGAGCGTCGTCCACCTGCGTCCGGCCTCGGCCGTGATCAGCCTCGCCCTGCTGGTCCTGCTCGTGTGGGGCAGGAGCGAGTTCTCCGCGCTGCCCGACCCGCGCTCGCGCTGGCGCGCCCTGGGGAACCTGCTCGTGCTCGGCGCCATCGACGTGGGCCTCGGCTACCTCATCATCAGCGCCCGCCCGCACGTGATCATGGGCCGTCCGAGCGTGCTCGACCGCCTCGAACACGTCCTGCTCGGCCTGGTCGGGATCGAGGGCCCGGTGACGTTCACCGTCGAGCGAATCTCTGACCTGGTCTACTTCTCCCTGGTCGCGCTCGGCACGCTCACCGCCGTCTCCACGCTCTACCTGGCGCTGCGCCCCGAGCGCCCGGCCGCCGAGCTCACCGAGGACGACGAGCGGCGCCTGCGCGCCCTGCTCGCCCAGCACGGCGAACGCGACTCGCTCGGCTACTTCGCGCTGCGGCGGGACAAGAGCGTGCTGTTCTCCCCCTCGGGGAAGGCGGCCATCGCCTATCGCGTCGTGTCCGGGGTCATGCTGGCCAGCGGCGACCCGATCGGCGACCGCGAGGCGTGGCCGGCGGCGATCAAGGTGTTCATGAACGAGGCCAGGCGGCACGCCTGGGTGCCCGCCGTCATCGGCTGCGGCGAGATCGGCGGCGAGGTGTGGACGCGCGAGGCCAAGCTGTCCGCGCTGGAGATCGGCGACGAGGCCATCGTCGAGGTCGCCGACTTCACGCTGGAGGGCCGCGCCATGCGCAACGTCCGCCAGATGGTCAACAGGACCGAGCGGAACGGCTACACGTGCCACGTGCGCCGCAGCGCCGACCTGACCGGCCAGGAGCGCGAAGGCGTCCAGCAGGCGGCCGACTCCTGGCGCGGCACCGAGACCGAGCGCGGCTACTCCATGGCGCTCGGCCGCTTCGGCGACCCGGCCGACTCCCAGTGCCTGGTGACCACCGCCCACAAGGACGGCGAGCTCAAGGCCGTGCTGCACTTCGTGCCGTGGGGGCCGCACGGCATCTCGCTCGACCTGATGCGGCGCGACCGCGGCGCCGATCCGGGGCTCAACGAGTTCCTGATCGTCAAGACCCTCCAGGCCGCGCCGGCCCTGGGCATCACGCAGGTCTCACTGAACTTCGCCATGTTCCGCGCGGTCCTGGCCCGCGGGGAGCGCCTCGGGGCCGGACCGGTGCTGCGGGCGTGGCGGGCGTTGCTGATCTTCCTGTCGCACTGGTTCCAGATCGAGTCGCTGTACCGGTTCAACGCCAAGTTCCGGCCGATCTGGGAGCCCCGCTTCGTGGTCTATCCGAACGCCCGCGACCTGCCCCGCATCGGTGTCTCGGCGTTGCAGGCCGAGGCGTTCATCACCCTGGGCCGGCCCCGCAGGCTCCGGCTGCGCCTCCCGCGCCTCCGCCCGGCCCAGCTCACGTCGTGAACGTCAGGAGGCGGAGGTGCTGCTGCGGAGGCGGTCCAGGTCGGGCTCCAGGTAGATCACGCGGGCGATCGGCACGGCCTCGCGGATGCGCCGCTCGGCCTCGTCGATGCCCTTCGCGACCTCGGCCGCCGTGTCGTTGTACGCCACCGCGATCTTGGCCGCCACCAGCAACTCCTCGGGGCCGAGGTGCAGCGTGCGCATGTGGATGACCCTGGCCACCTCGGGCGAGCCCTCCAGCGCGGACCGGATCTGGGCCTCCATCTCGGGGGTGGCGCCCTCGCCGACCAGCAGCGACTTGGTCTCCATGGCCAGCACCACCGCGATCACGGCCAGCAGCACGCCGATCATCAGGGTGCCGATGCCGTCCCAGGTGCCGTCACCGGTGATGACCGCCATCGTCACGCCGAACAGCGCGAAGATCAGACCGAGCAGCGCGCCCAGGTCCTCCAGGAGGATGACCGGCAGCTCGGGCGACTTGGACCGGCGGACGAACGCGACCCACGACAGCTTGCCGCGTACGGCGTTCGACTCCTTGATGGCCGTGCGGAACGAGAAACCCTCGGCGATGATCGCGAAGATCAGCACCGCGAACGCCCAGATCGGCGCCTCCACCGGCTCCGGAGCGGAGAGCTTGTGGATGCCCTCGTAAATCGAGAACGCCGCGCCGATCGTGAACAGCACGACGGCCACCACGAAGGCGTAGAAGTAACGTTCGCGACCGTAGCCGAACGGGTGTTCCTTCGTGCTGGCCCTGGCCGCCCGCTTGCCGCCCACCAGCAGCAGCACCTGGTTGCCCGAGTCGGCGACCGAGTGAATGCCCTCCGCCAGCATCGAGGACGACCCGGTGAAGAACGCGGCCACGAATTTGGAAACGGCGATTGCCAGGTTCGCTGTCAAGGCCGCAATGATCGCTTTAGTACCGCCGCTCGCGCTCACCGGTCTTCTCCACTCATAAAGATCACGTACAAAGGCCTGAAAAGGGATCCTATTGCGAAATTCTGGCCTTCAGCTCAGTGATCGCTGACACAGGGGTCGGATCGATGGCATATCCGAGGGCCAGATACGTGCTCGCGTAGTCGCCGAGCGCGATCAGCGTGGCCATCCGTTCCAGCGGATGTTCGCCCTCCGCCGACAGCTCCGTCACCGGCACGTCGCGCTCCCGCGCCAGCCGTACCGACGTCTCGCGCCGCCGCGTCACCTGGGGATGCTCCTCGACGTCGCGCAGCACCACGAGCCGGAGCGTGCGCCCGGCGGTGTCGGCGAAGATGTCGCGCTCGGCCAGCGGCCCGTCGAAGACCTCGACCTGGTTGTGGCCGGCCTCGGGCAGCTCGCCGTGGACCGCGGGGTATTTCGCGTTGGTGTTGAGCTGGCAGGCCAGCCGGTACGCCGCCACCGACGCGACGGGCGACGACCCCCAGATCATCGGCACGCTCTCGGCCAGATCCATGGCGAGCGACTTGCCGGGGTTGATGAACGACTCGCTGGACGGCCGGCACCGGTGCGCCATGTCCTCCAGCGTCTTGGCCACCCGTTCGAACAGGTCGGCGTCGGCCTGGACGAGCCGCAGCGCGGCGGCGGCCACGATGACCGGAGCGGCCAGCAGCCACAGGCTCGCCCTGGACGGGCCGGTGGCCGGCACCGGCACGTAGATCGCCGAGGCCTGGGTGGCGACGGCCTCCAGCGGGGAGCCGGGGGCGCCCACGCCGAGCAGCGCGCAACCGCGCCGGACCGCCTGGGTGGCGACGGACACCGTCTCCTCGGCGTCGCCGGAGCCGGACACGGCCACGACCAGGTCGGTGGCGCCCACCCAGCCGGGGAGCTGGGAGGAGCGCAGTGTGACGATCGGCAGCGGCGCGCCGTTGCCGACGATCGCCGCCAGGATGTCGCCGACGATGCCCGAGCCGCCCATGCCCGCGACCACGATGGCGCGCGGGCGCCCGTGGTCGGCCAGGCGGCCGACGCGGGCCTCGACCGCGGTGCGGTAGCCGGTGCGTACGTGCGCCGCCGAGGAGGCGACCGCCGGCAGCATCCCGCCGGGATCCGCCTCGCTGAGGTGACGCTGGTCGTCGAGCCGCTCCGGCTCCCAGGTCACGGCTTCCTGGCCTCGTCGACGAGCAGGACGGGGATGTCATCCCGTACCGGATAGATCAGGCCGCAGCCCGTGCAGACCAGCTCCTCGGCCTCGTTCTCGGCACGCAAGGCAGCCTTGCACGCCGGACAGGCCAGGATCTCCAGCAGCCAGTCGTCGATCTTCACTCTGACACCCTTCCCACGATGGCGAGGACCTCGTCCCTGATCGCCCTCATTGTGCTCTCGTCGGCCGCCTCGGCGTTCAGCCTGAGCAGCGGCTCGGTGTTGGACGCCCGCACATTGAACCACCAGCCCGGCCCGGTCACGGTCAGCCCGTCGAGCTCGTCGAACTCCCCCCGCGCCGCGAACGCCTCCCGCACCCGCCGCAACGCGTCGGCCTGGTCCGCCACGGTGCTGTTGACCTCGCCGGAGGCGTGGTAGCGCGAGTAGACCCCCACCACCTCCGACAGCGGGCGCTCCTGCTCGCCCAGCGCGGCCAGCACGTGCAGCGCCGCCAGCATCCCGGAGTCGGCGAACCAGAAGTCGCGGAAATAGTAGTGGGCCGAGTGCTCACCGCCGAAGACGGCTCCCGTACGGGCCATCTCGGCCTTGATGAACGAGTGCCCGACGCGCGTGCGCACGGGCACCCCGCCCTGCTCGCGCACGATCTCGGGGACGGCCAGCGACGTGATCAGGTTGTGAATGATCGTCGAGCCGGGATGTTTGGCCAGCTCCCGCGTCGCGACCAGCGCCGTGACGGCCGACGGCGAGACCGACCGCCCCTGCTCGTCGATCACCCAGCACCGGTCGGCGTCACCGTCGAACGCCAGCCCCAGGTCCGCCCCGCTCTCGACCACGGCCCGCTGGAGATCGAGGAGGTTCTGCGGCTCGATGGGGTTGGCCTCGTGGTTGGGGAAGTCGCCGTCCAGCTCGAAGTAGAGCGGCGTCAGCTCGATCGGCAGCCCCTCGAACACGGCCGGGACGGTGTGCCCGCCCATGCCGTTGCCCGCGTCGACGACCACCTTGAGCGGCCGGATGCGCGACAGGTCGACGAGCGTGCGCAGGTGGTCGGCGTAGCCCTGCAGCAGGTCCTTCTCGATCACCGACCCGCCGGGCGTGGCCGTGACGCCCACCAGCTCGGCGGCCCGGTCACGGATGTCGATGAGCCCCGTGTCGCCGCCGATCGGCACCGCACCGGCCCGGCACATCTTCATGCCGTTGTAGCGGGCGGGGTTGTGGCTGGCGGTGAACATCACCCCGGGCAGCCCCAGGCTGCCGCTGGCGTAGTAGAGCAGATCGGTGGAACCCAGCCCGGCGTGCACCACGTCGGCGCCACGCGAACGGGCGCCCCTGACGAACGCCTCTGCCAGCGGAACCGAGGACTCGCGCATGTCGTGCGCGACCACGATCGACTCGGCCCCGGTCACTTCGACGAAGGCGGCCCCCACGGCCTCGGCGGTCGGCTCGTCGAGCTCCTCGGGCACCACTCCGCGAACGTCGTACGCTTTGAAGATCTTGGCGAGGTCGCCCACTCTCCAGCTCCGCCCTTGGGTCGATTCTCCGGCGTAATCGAGCCTACCGGTCGCGGTGCTGCTGAGCCGACCTCAGAACGCGCAGGTGCCCCCTGCGACCGACCTCCACGCCCTGACCGACCGGCTCACCGCCGCCGGACGGCGTGGGCCGCGCGGCCTCCCTGACCGCGTTGGCCAGCGCCTCGAGGTCGTCGGAACTCGGGGAGGCGCCGTCCGTCGGCAGGCGTACCACTTCCCAGCCTCGGGGAGCGGTCAACCGCTCGGCATGTTCGGCGCACAGGTCGTAACAGTGTGGCTCCGCGTACGTCGCCAGGGGGCCGAGAACAGCGGTCGAGTCGGCGTATACGTACGTGAGCGTGAAGACGGCAGGCTGACTGCAGGCGGTGCGGGAACAGCGGCGGACGGGGCTCACGGAGGGACCGTATCTGGTAAGTGTGCGAGGCGCCACTATCTGAGCGCTCTTAACGAGCGTGTCGCCACAATTCGGACACCTGTCGCAGCCTTTCCACCCACATGCCCCGAAGACACCGGCCCTCCGGACCTTGGGGGATCACGTAGAGGTGGTGAGCGGTGACGCTTCCTCAGAAGCCTAAGGGGATCAACGCGTGGTGGGGAGCGGCAACGCCGCACCCCACCCCCAGAGATCACGCACCCCGGCGCACCCGAACGCCGGAACACGACCGACACCCCGACACCCCACCCGAACGCCGGGCTACGGCCAACGCCTCAGCGCCCCACGACCTCTCACGGCGCCGGCAATCACCCAGAACCTCGGAACATCACCCAGAGGCGCGGAGAGGTGACACCGTTCCTCAGAATCGACAGGCCATCCCCGTACACTTGCTTGCGTGACACAGAAGCGCGGTCCCAGACGGCGCGATCGCCACGGTCGTGGCCTCCGCGGCCCGCTCGCTCCCTCCCACGTGCCCATGGCCAAGTCCCGGAGCGAGCGCTTCGACGACCTCGTGCTGGACGCGGTCGACCGCCTCCGCCCCCGCTGGGAACGCCAGCTGTCGGCGGTGGAGTTCGCGGTGGAAGAGGTCCCGCCGCTGAGCGAGCTCGGCGACGGCCCGAGCCTGGGCACCGACCCGATCCCTTTCGGCCGCGCCGACGCCGCAACCGGCCAGAACCCGGCGTCGATCGTGGTCTACCGCCGCCCGCTCGAAGCACGCGCCAGAGACCGGGACACCCTGGGCGCCATGGTCCACGACACGGTGGTGGAACAAGTGGCCACTCTCCTGGGCCTCTCCCCCGAAACCGTCGACCCCGGCTACGACGACCGCCGCTGAGCCCCGTACGGATCCCCGGGACAAACGGCGCGATCCTCGCACGGGGGACGCTTCGCCCGGATCGCCTCCCAAGGAGACCCACCCCTCTCCTGAAAGCGCGGTCCTCGCGCGGTGGGGACCTCGGCCGGCGCCCTGTGGGGGCCCGCGACGAGAAGCCTTCAAGGGGTCCAGGAGAAATCGGTCGCGAGAGCGTGGATAAGGGCCGTACCGTCACTCCTTATGAGGCTCCTCTCCGTCAACATCGGCAGGCCCCGCCCCAACCCCTGGAAGGGCCTGAGCGCGACGGGCATCGACAAGCGGCCCGTCCACGGCCCAGTCGCTGTGAGAGCCCCGGGCCCGAAGGGCACCGGTGAGGTCGGTCTCGCCGGCGATCGGGTGTACGACGTGAAGCACCATGGCGGGGTTCACCAGGCCGTCTACGCGTACGCCCGCGAGGATCTCGACACCTGGGAGGCCGAGTTGGGCAGGCCGCTCACCAACGGCGTCTTCGGCGAGAACCTCACAAGTCTGGGTCTGGACGTCAACGGCGCCCTGATCGGTGAGCGTTGGCGGATCGGGCCGGACGTCGTCCTGGAGGTGTCGTGCGCGCGGATCCCGTGTGGGACCTTCCAGGGCTGGCTGGAACGGGACGGCTGGATCAAGCGTTTCACACAGGCCGCACGGCCGGGCGCGTATCTGCGCGTGATCGAGCCCGGTGATATCCGCGCCGGTGACCCGGTCGAGATCGCGCACCGGCCCGATCATGATGTGACCGTCGCGCTGGTCTTCCGTGCGATGACCTTGGAGCCGGAACTACTGCCGCGGCTGCTGGTCGCCGAGGCCCTGCCGCCAGAGGACAAGGAATCGGTACGCAGGCGCTCCGCATAGAGGTCGGCTTCAGGGGATCGCCCGCGCCGGCGGGGTGAGGGACAGAGAGCCCGTTTTGGGTGCGCTTCCCTTGGTTTCACCGGTGGCTATCAGCCAGTCCCTGCTCCAACGCCTGGTCGTAGCCGAGGAATGCGCGGTGGGTCCTCAGGTGGCGAACAACGGCCGTGCGGCTCGTTCATGTGGGGCCGATCGGCCGGAGATCTCGTGCACCGCGGTCGCCTTCATCGTCAACGGATCCAGCCTGCGCGCCGCCTTCCCCAAGGCACGCTGACCTCCTCACCGCTCATCACGCGGACCCGGTACGGCATCCGGCGGGCCGGACATCCAAGCGATCAGGCCTATAAGAGTGAGGACGGGAATGGCGATCAACGCGGGAGAATGCCACTCGGGAGCCATCATCTCAAGATCGCCATCGTCATTGAGCAGCCAAAACCGCGTCAGGGGAGAGAGCAGCACCCCCATGACCAGAGTCAGCTCGTACAGGATGAACCAGACTCCGGTCGGCACGGTGGACCTGGAGGGTGATCGACGGTTCAGCCGGTCGAGCACGGCGATGAGAACCGCCTCGGCGGCCAGGACCAGGGTGATGCCGAGCGTCACATGCCGCGCATGCGTGACCTCCTGCTCCAGCAGCATGTCATTCCATGGCTCTTCGTACCAGGGATTGAGTTCTCCCGTCGGATGGGCGATCAGCTGGAGCGCGGTCATGTTGACCGCGGCGTACAGAACCGGGGCTGCGAGAGCGGTCGAATATATGAGGCGACGTACGTTCATGCGCCATTGGATGCCAATGTCGGCGTGCAGGTTCCGCGGGGCGCCCAGCCGGATGACACCCATGGAAGTTGGCCGGTCAGGCGGTCGCCATCGACTGCCGGACTTCGGCGGAAACCTCCCACCTGTCCCGTTGACCGGTCGGACCAGGATGGAGACAAGGGCCCGGACTGGTTACCGTCCTCTGGACCGCAAAGGCTGGAGATGCAGCCCGGGGCAGCCGAGCCGAAGGAGGTCGACAGACACTCGCACTCCCCGCAGCCCGTTACTTGATCCGTTCCAGCAGGCGAATGGTGACGCTGTCCCCAGGCCCCTTCCCGATCAGCTCCCGTACGTCGTTCTTCACCGGCAGCTTGTGCGTGCCGTCCCCCAGAGCCATGAACGAGCTCCGGAGCGGGTGACCGTCGATGGTCCCCCGGATCTTCACCAGTCCCCGGGTGCCGAAGAACTCGGCGGACCCGGGCATCACGACGTACGTCCACCCACCCTTGTTCGGGCTCTTCACCAGTGTCGCGGTGAACTCCTTGTCCAGCTCCTGGACCACGTCAACCGCTCGCGTAGCGCCACTCATCGCAGGTTCCCCTCTCCGCTATTCGACGATCTCAAGGCCGTTGCCGTCCGGGTCACGGAGGGCGAACATCGGCGGGACGCCCTCCCACCGCAGCAGCTCGTCCACGTCGGCCTTGCGCTCCACCAGCTCCTTGTGCAGGGACGCCGCGTCCACCGTGCCGAGCCGGATGCCCGTCTCGACGCCGACCGCCGTCCCGGGAGCCGCCAGGATCAGTGCGATCGTGGTCGTCGCTCCCGGCGGCGCCACCTCGATCCATCGCCCGCCGAGCTGTTCGACGGGCGCGTCCAGCCGCTTCTCCAGTCCCAGTGTGCCCACATAGAACTCGACGGCACGGTCCTGGTCGGTGACGGGAACGCCGACGGTCCTGACGCCGGTGACCCCGGTAGCCACTTGCTCACCCACTTCGGACCTCCTGTCATTCGGTTCACCTGGTTGGACTCGCGAACCGCCTGAAAGTCATCGCGGGACGTCGAGGTGAGATGACGACGCGAGCGCTGAGCTGTACAGGGCCCGGGGAAGAGCGTTGAGGAGCAGCGGGACCGTCATGGTCAGCCCGCCGGGTAGAGCAGGAGGACAGCACGGAGTTCGGCCAGCCGGTGGGCGGTCAGGCCCACGAGGACCACCAGCCCGGTCCCCGCGAACGCCAGCGGGACCCCGGGCCAGGCCCGTGCGCCTTCGACGGTGACGCGGCTGACCAGGATCGCCGCCAGCACCCGTACAGGGTGATGCCCCAGCCGATGGCGACGATCATCCGCTGGCGGCGCATGAGGAGCGCGGCCAGGGCGGTGGCCACCAGGCCCCCGGTCACCCAGAACGGCGGCAGCCCCGGCCCTCCCGGGCTGAGCGCCAGCAGCGACTCGGGGGCGAGCGCGGCGTCCACCAGGGCGGGATCGTGCAGCCCCGCTTCCAGCAGGATCTTGTCCGGAGACGTCACCAGCCCCGCCAGCCAGGGGAAGAGCAGCACCAGAGGCACCGCGAGCGCGATGGCCATCGAGGTCACCGCTCCGCGGAACGCGACGGCCGCCAGCACCCCCAGCACGGCGAACAGCGGATAGACCAGGGGCGCGAACGCCGTCCCCACGGCCAGCAGCAGCCCGAGCGCCCACGCGGCCCGGCGGGCGCGGCGGCGTTCGCCGGACAGCACCACCGTCCCGAGCGAGGCGTAGAGCGGCACCAGCACGAACACCACCGCGGTGCCCAGCCGTCCGGCCGCGATCGCTCCCGTCGCGACGGGCAGCAGCGCGTACGTCCCCGCCGCCCAGGCCCGCGCGGGCACCGCCGGGATGACGTGCCGGGTGGCCAGGTACGCCAGATCGGAAGAGCGGCGGGGCGGGCCAGAGGGTAGTGATGGCGGGGTA
>NZ_JBSFTC010000262.1:0-15888 GCF_053590415.1 Nonomuraea sp. NPDC003201 | reverse complement strand
AGCTCGGCGGCCCTGGTGCGCGGGTCGATCGGGCGGTCTCCGAGGTGGGCGGGCCGGGCGGCCCTGAGTTCGTCGATGGGGTTCATGACCACTCCTCGTTGAGGCTCCGCACGTGGGGCAGGGGTTCGCGCCGTGGGCCGGCGTCCGTGGCCTCCATGGCCTGCTTGAGCCGTTTGCGCGCCCGGTGCAGCCGTACGCGGAACGCCGCCGACGAGCAGCCGACGACCCGCGCGCCCTCCTTCGGCGACAGCCCGTGCCAGGCGACCAGGACGAGGATCTCCCGATCGTCCTCGGGCACGGCGGCCAGCGCGCGCAGCACGCCCATCCGCTCGGTCACGTGTTCGGCGACGTCGCCCTCGGCCCAGGCCCGCAGCTCCGTGGCGACCGCCTCGCGGCGTACCTCGGCGCGGACGTTGTCGCGCAGGACGTTCCTGGCGACGCCGAGCAACCACGGCAGCGCCGGCTCGGGCACGTCCTCCAACCGCCGCCAGGCGATCGCGAACGTCTCGCTCACCACCTCGTCCGCCACCTGGCGGCCCGCGCGGCTCACGACGTAGGCCCACACCCGTTGTCGGCATTCGTCGTACATGCCGGTGAACCGGTGCTCATCATCTGACACCGCCCAGCCCCTTCGTTCGGGATGCGTTCTTCTGACACCACGAAGTGGCCGCAACCCGCCCGTTGTTACACCTTTCGGTCAGCTGATCGGGACGGTGAGGCGGCGTGTGGTGGGTGACGGCTCCCTGCGCTCCCCGAGGAGGGCCATGAGCTGGTCCATGGCCACCTCGCCGAGCTTCTCGCCGTCCACGTCGATCGCGGGGACGTCGCCCAGGCCGAGGCTCTCGACGATCATGCGCTCCGAGCTGACCACGACATCGCGGATCCCCCGGTGGAGCAGGGCGAACATGAGGCCCAGGCCGATCGAGGTCGCGTACGGGACCACGGCGGTGGCGCGGGCGGCCACCACGGCCTCCGCCGTCTCCACCCCGGCGGCGAACGTCGAGGGGTGGGGGCCGAGCATGGTCAGCGTCGCGCCGCTCGGCCCGGCCGCGGCGCGGATGGCCGCCTGGCGCTGGCGGTCCTGCCAGGAGCCCGCCGGGCCGCCGATGTAGACGATGCGCTCGTGGCCCATCTCGACGAACCGGGTGACGAGCGTGCCGAAGGCGGTGGCCGTGTCGGCGACCACCGAGGTCATGCCCTCGATCTCGCGGTCGATGAGCACGGTCGGCTTGAACGACGCGGCGGCGCGGACGATCTCGTCCGAACCCCGGGGCGCGGTGAGCAGGAAGCCGTCGACCTGGTGCGCGAGCTGCTCGACCGCGGCGACCTGGGCGGCGTGCTCCAGGGAGTGCACCGCGATGGTCAGCTGCATGCCCGAGTCGGCCGCGCGCGCCTGGGCGCCGCCGATGATCGGGGTGAAGAAGGTGTTGTCGAGCGTGGGCACCACGACGGCGACCACTCCGGTCCGCCCGCGGGCCAGCTGCGTGGCCGCCCGGTTGGGGACGAATCCGAGCTGCTCGGCGGCTGCGCGGACGCGGGCCACCGTCTCCGGGGCGGCCAGGTCCGGCCGGCCCAGGGCGCGAGAGGCCGTCGCCTTGGAAACCCCGGCCAGCGCGGCGACGTCCGCGAGTGTCGGCACTGATCCTCCTTGAGTCGTTACACGGATTTCACACAGGGGTTTGTGCGACAGGCCGCTCATAATCTATGGTCAGGCTCATGCAACCGGTTCCGCAACCGGTTCCACCAAGCGTACGCCACGGAGAAAGGACGCCGACATCTCCCCCAAATCGGCCCTTCTGCTGGTGCCTGGTCTCGTCCTTCTCGTCGCGGGTTTCCTCATCCCCTCCGCGGCGATGCTCTTCGCGCCCCCGGACGTGCCGACCGGCGAGATCTTCACGCGTCTGGGCAGGATGCTGACGGATCCGTACGACCTGGAGGTGATCGGGCGCACGGTCGGGCTGGCCCTGGCTGTCACGATCATCTGCGTCGTCCTCGGCTTCCCCATCGCCTACTGGCTCGCCCGCTCGCCGTCACGCTGGAGCGGGGTCTTCCTGGCAGTGGCGATCTTCCCATTGATGCTGAGCAACGTGGTAAGGACGTTCGGCTGGCTGGTGATCCTCGGCTCCAAGGGGGCGCTCGGCCGGCTGCTCGTCCAGCTCGGCATCGTCGACGTGGCGCCGCAGCTGCTCTACACCAAGCTGGCGATCGTCCTCGGCCTCACCCAGCTGTTCCTGCCGCTGGCGATCATCTCCTGCTACTCGGCCGTCGCCCAGGTCGATCCCGGCCTGGACGACGCCTCGCGCGGGCTCGGCGCGAGCCGGATCCGGACGATGTGGAACGTCGTCATCCCGCTGACCATGCCGGGCATCGTGGTGGCCGCCACCCTGGTGTTCGCCGGGTCCGTCACCGCGTACACCACGCCCTACCTGCTCGGCGGGTCCAGCCAGCGGATGCTGTCCACGCAGCTGTTCAACTACGCGAGCACCACGGTCGACTGGGCCTCGGCCTCGGCGACGGCGCTCATCATGACGGTCCTGGTCTTCCTGGTCTCCGGGCTGTCCTCGCTGATCGGGCGGAAGGGGGCCACCTCATGAAGCGGCCGATCACGGCGGCGCTCGCGGTCATCGGCTACGTCATCATGATCGTGCCGATCATCTTCGTGGTCGCCACGGCCTTCACCGCCGGAAGCACCCTGAGGTTCCCGCCCGACGGGATCTCGCTGCGCTGGTTCGACGAGGCGCTCGGCTACGAGCCGTTCATCGAGGCCGCGCTCTCCAGCCTGGAGCTCGCCGTGCTCGCCACCGCGCTCGCGCTGGTGCTCGGCGTGCCCGTCACGCTCGCCGTCCACCGTGGCAAGCTGCCCGGCAAGGGCCTGGTCGAGGGGCTGTTCCTGTCGCCGCTCATCGTCCCGGAGCTGGTCGTCGGCCTCGCGCTGTTCCAGCAGCTGATGGTCGGCCTGGACCTGGACAACTTCAGCACCCTGCTGGTCGGGCACACCGCGCTGATGCTGCCGTACGCGGTGCGCGTGACCGGCGCCTCGCTCGCGCTGGCCGACCCCGCGCTGGAGGAGGCCGCCCGGGGGCTCGGCGCCTCGCCGCTGCGCGCCTTCTTCAACGTGACGTTGCCCGTCCTGCGTCCGGGCATCTTCTCCGCCGGGCTGCTCAGCATGGTGACGTCGTTCAACAACGTGCCGCTGTCGCTGCTGCTGCAGGGACGCGACTTCCGGACGCTGCCGGTGACGATGCTCGACTACGTGCAGCAGTCGTACGACCCGATGGTGGCCGCCGCCTCCACCCTCATCCTGGCCGCCACCGTGGTCATCGCGGTGATCGCCGAGCGCACGGTCGGATTCGCCAAGATCTTCGGAGGGATCAACCAATGACCGCCGCCGCCGAGCTGATCAAAGTCACCCAGAGGTTCGGCTCCTTCACCGCCGTCGACGAGATCGACCTCGCCGTGCCGGCGGGGAGGCTGACGACGCTGCTGGGCCCGAGCGGCTGCGGCAAGACCACCACGCTCAGGATGATCGCGGGCTACTCCGCACCGACGTCGGGGACGATCCGCATCGACGGGGTCGACAGCACGCGCACGCCGCCGGAGAAGCGCGATCTCGGGATGGTCTTCCAGTCGTACGCGCTGTTCCCGCACATGACGGTGGCCGACAACGTAGGGTACGGGCTCAAGCTGCGCAAGGTGCCGGCCGCGGAGAGACGTACGCGGGTCATGGAGACGCTCGACCTCGTCGGGCTCGCGCACCTGGCCGACCGCAAGCCGAAGAAGCTCTCCGGCGGGCAGCAGCAGCGGGTGGCGCTGGCCAGGGCGATCGCGATCAGGCCCAAGCTCCTGCTGCTCGACGAGCCGCTGTCCAACCTCGACGCCCGCCTGCGCGTCCAGATGCGGGCCGAGATCAGGCGCATCCAGGCGGAGACGAAGCTGACCGTCATCCTCGTCACCCACGACCAGGACGAGGCGCTGGAGATGTCGGACGAGATGGTCATCATGAACGAGGGCCGGATCGTGCAGCAGGGCACTCCCCAGCAGGTCTTCCCCCGTCCCGCCGACCGTTTCGTGGCCGAGTTCCTCGGCTACGGGAACTTCCTCACCGCGGCCGACGGCACGCCGCTGACCATCCGGCCCGAGCATCTGCGCATCGCCGAGAAAGGCGCCGGCCTGGGTCACGGCCTCGACGGCACGGTGGTCGACGTGGCCTTCCGCGGCGTCGACCTGCTGGTCTCGATCGACGTGGTCGACCCGTCGGGCGCGACCGTCAGGCTGCTCGCCGACGTACGCAGCGGCGCGGCCCTGACGCCCGGATCGGGCGTCACGGTGATCGCGCCCGACGACCATCTGGTTTCACTCCCCCGCTGAAAGAAGGAACGACCCCATGCCCACGCGCCGCGCCGTACTGGCCGCTGCTCTGACGGTGCTCGCCGCAGCCGGATGTTCCGGCTCCGGGTCCGCCGAGAAGCAGGCCGATCAGAACACCATTGTCGTCAGCACCTTCCCCTTCGGTGTGAAGGAGTTCGAGCAGGCGGTCGTCGCTCCGTTCAGCAAGCAGACCGGGATCAAGGTCGAGCTGGACACCGGGTCCAACTCCGACCGGCTGTCGAAGCTGAAGCTCGCCAAGGGCGAGCCGGAGGCGGACGTGGTGCTGATCTCCGACTACTTCGCCGCGCTCGGGCAGAAGGACGGCCTCTTCCAGAAGGTCGACGTGCCCAACATGAAGCAGCTCGCGCCGTTCGCGACGGAGGGCTCCTACGAGGGGCCGGCCTACACGCACCAGCTCAACGGGATCATCTACAACACCGGCAAGCTGAGCCAGAAGCAGGCCGCCGACTGGGAGCTGTTCGCGAACGCGGCGAACAAGGGAAAGGTCGCGCTTCCCGATATTTCGGTGACCGCCGGACAACTCATGATTTCGGGGGTTGGTGAGTCGTACGGCAAGGGCCCCTACGACATCGACACCTCGCTGAAGACCCTGTCCGGCTGGGCGCCGAACGTCCTGCAGTTCTACACCTCCTCGACCGAGGTCACGAACCTGCTGACCCAGGGCGAGATCGTCGCCGCCGACGCGCTGAGCGGCTTCGCCACCAAGCTGGTCACCTCGGGCGAGCCGATCGCCTGGACGGCTCCCGACAAGGGCCGCTACATGGCCACCAACCGGGCGATGATCCCCAAGGGTGCGCGCAACGCGCAGGGAGCGGCGAAGTTCATCGACTACATGCTGTCGGCCGAGGCGCAGAGCGCCATGGCGAAGGCCGCCGGTGACCTGCCCACGAACCCGAAGGCCGAGATCCCGGCCGACATCGCCAAGGTGACGGGCGAGGCGGCGAAGGACCCGGTGGCCGCCGGGTTCAAGACGCTCGACCCCGCCCAGCTCGTCGACACCCGCGCCACCTGGGTCGACCGCTTCACCCGCGAGGTGGCCGGCAAGTGAACCTTGACCTGATGCCCAAGGTCGATCTGCACTGCCACCTCATCGGCACCGTACGCGCCTCGACCTTCGCCGAGCTGGCCCGGCGGGAAGGGCTCGACCTGCCCGACACGCCCGAGCGGATCTACGCGGACGTCAACTCGCTGCCGCCGGACCCGGCGCTCTACCTGGACACCCGGATCCCGGTCCCGCAGGGCAGGAGCGCGGACGAGCCCGAGGTCTCCTACTCGCTGTTCCAGGTGTCCTCGTGGGTGCTGCAGGTCCTGCGCGACGCCGACGATCTCACCAGGATCACCTACGAGGCGTTCGAGGACGCCCACCGGACCAGCGCGACCAGGCATCTCGAGGTCTCCTTCGACGCGCTGACCGAGCATCAGGAGAAGCTCGGCTACGCCACGGTGGTCGAGGCGTACGCCGAGGGCATCAGGATGGCCGAACGCGACTTCGGCATGTCGGGCCGGCTCATCGCGGCCGTCGACCGGAGCAGGTCGGGAGACGAGGCGCTCTCCTGGGTGCGCACGGTCGTGGACCACCCGCACGACTATGTGGCGGGGATCGGGCTGGACAACCTGGAGACCGCCGGGCCGCCGGAGCGGTTCGAGGCCGCCTTCCGGCTCGCCGGTGCGGCCGGGCTGCGCCGTACCGCGCATTCCTCCGAGCACGCGCCCGTCGCCGTGAACACGGTCACCTGCCTCGACGTGCTCGGCTGCGACCGGATCGACCACGGCTACTTCGTGCTCCAGGACGACGAGGTCGTCGCCAGGGTGCGGGACGAGCAGATCCCGTTCACCGTCATCTCGACCACGTCGCGGCGCTCGTGGCGGCCGTGGCGGCGGGCGTCGATCGCGGCGATGCTGGAGGCCGGGCTCAACGTCATCCCCGCTTCCGACGACCCGGGGATGTTCCCGACGTCGCTGGCGAACGAGTATCGGATCCTCTCCGAGCAGCTCGCCGTACCGGATGAGCGGTTGCGGGCGATGGCGCTGGCCGGGGTGGAGGCGTGCTGGCTGCCGGAGCCCGAGAAGGACGCGCTGCGCAGGCGCTTCGAGAGCGAGCTCGCGAACGTGGAGTGATCGGGACGGCTTCACGCGGACCGTGTCCCGCTTCGGTGCTCACTCCGGTGACGCCAGGGGCTGCGGCCGGTCCGTCGCTTTCGCGATCACGACGAGACGAGTGCCAGGCCGGCGCCGAGAGTGGCGAGCGTGAAGCCCAGGCTCCGGAAGCCGAGCAGGTCGCCGAGGGCGGTTCCGACAGCCGGCGCGAGTGCCGTGCCTGCGATGTAGGCCGACTGCGCCGGCGCGACGTGGCGGCCGCGGGGGAAGCGTCGGGACCGAGCTGGAGCTCGGCACCGGCCTGGCCACGGTGGTCGGGTACGACGAGTTCGGCGTGCCCTCCCAGCCGGTCGGTTACGGCTGGCTCGGCGGGGCGTACCACCCGACCGTGCTGGACGGCAGGGTCCTGGTGTCGGGCCGCGTGTACGACCCGGCGCTCGGCCGCTACTAACCGCACATGACAAAGCCCGGGTGGTCCACACCCGGGCTTTGTCACGTTCAGGCCGCGCAGACTCCGGCCGGCTTGACCGACAGCACGGTGTGGGTGCGGGTCTCCGTCTTCCTGGCGCCTAAGGTGTAGCCGTAGGGCGTGCTGCTGACGCACTAGGCCACGCCGGTCTGATTGGACACCTGGCTGACCTGCAGCCCGCCGGAGAAGGACCGGCTGTCCCCCTGCTTGACGAGCACGACCCTGGCCGACGACGCGCTCGGCTGCAGGCACAGGTAACCGGTCGGGCATACGGCCGCGGCCTGGCTCGCCGCGGTGGCGGGCTGAGCGGCGAGGGTGGCGGCGGTGGTCAGGGCGATCACCGTGGCGGCCATGAGGTTGCGGTTGATCTTCATGTGATCTTGGTATCGAGCATGGCTGACGTTCCGGTTGACGCCGCCTTCACGATGTTGTCCGTACGGCGAATCCCTTGATCTCGGCCGGTTTGCTACGTACGGTCGCGATGTGGCCGAGCCGAATCGTCGTAAGATTCTGTACGCGGACATTGTCGCCGTGCTCCTACTCGCCGGTACCGGGGCCTTGTTCCTGGTCGCTCGCCACGTGCCGGCCGCCGGCCGGATCGCGACGGTGCTGAACCTGGTGGCGCAGGCGTGTGCGGTCGGCGCGGCATTCCTGCTGTTCGCGGCGCTCTGGCGGCGGCCTGACTCCGGCACATTCCTGCTGGGCCCGGTCACGGACGAACGCGCTATTTCCCAGCGGGCGAATCAAGCCCTTTACTGGAAACTCATGCTCCTTCGCTCAGTCGTCACCATCGTTATTCTGCAAGCCGCGCTGACCGCCATATCGGCGGTCCTCCCTCTCTGAATCAGGACCAGTCGTCGAGGTCTTCCCAAACGCCGGCGATCATCTGTGCTGCTGTGCTTCGGAACGTCGGTGCGGGAATGCCGCCGCTGTCAGGAACTGCCCGTCCTTCTGTTCGACCGTCAGTTCGCCGCCGTCGGCGGTGACGCGTTGTTCGAGCGCGGCCAGGCCCCGGAGCTCCGGCAGAGGTCCCTGCTGGGCGCCGTCATTGACGATGGTGATGCTCGACTCCGACAGGGTGACCCGCACCCGCGTCGCCTGGGCGTGGCGCAGGATGTTGGTCGTGGTCTCGCGCAGCACCTGGCCGAGCAGTTCGCCCGCGCCCGGGTCGACGTCCGCTTCGCGGTCGATGCGCACGCCGATGCCCGCGGCCTCGAAGAGGTTCCTGGCGTTCTCCAGTTCGGCGGACAGATTGAGCCGCCGCTGTGCGTAGGCCAGCGCCTTGGTCTGCGTGATGGTGTCGCTGACCAGGGCATGGATCTCCCGCAGCTCCTGTTTGGCGCGTTCGGTGTCGCTGTCGACCAGCTTCTGGGCGAGCGCCGTTTTCAGCTTCACCACGTGCAGGGTGTGGCCCTGGATGTCGTGCAGGTCGCCGGCGAACCGGACGCGTTCGCGGATCACGGCCAGCTCCGCTTCCCGCTCCCGTGCCGCCTCCAACTCGGTGACGACGTCGTAGAAGCGCTTGTTGGGGAATCTGAGCCCGATGATCGCCGCCGTGATGCCCGTGGGGATGAGGACGTACCGGAACAGCACGCCGGGAACGTCCTCGTGCGCGACCAGCAGCCTCGACGCGCCCACCGCGGCGACATAGACGGTCAGCGCGACGGCCCACATGACCTGGTGCCGCGACAGCTGGGGGATGACGAAAGCGCCCGCGGTGGCGACGGCGAAGAACGCCGCACTGCCGCCGGCCACCAGCACGGAGTAAGGCCACACGGCCGCGGTGACGATCATGCAGGGCAGCGCGACGCGCAGGACGTCTCCCCCCGCCCACCGCACGAAGGACACCAGGGCCGCCACCACGCCCGCGCCCAGGACGAGGGCATCCCACCAGGACCGGGCGTCCGTCGCCACCACCACCGCCCCGGCGACGACGAGCAGCGGGAGAAACATGGTCAGGTTGAGCTTGCGCAGCTGCCTCTGCGCCGGCTCGTTGTCCTCGGACACCGGGTGCGTCGGGCTCACGGGTTCCTCACCTGGTTGCCGGACGGTCGGTTCACGCCGTAGGACCGTGGCCGTCCACGCTGGTCTGACATGAGGGCTCTCCGGGGTCGAACAGCAGCCTCTGCCCAGTATTCTTCCTGCTCCACGGTGCCACCAGTGACACCACGTCATGACGTCACCACGAGACCGCATCGGGCGCGGCGCCGCCGTTCGGCATCGCGTGGTGCTGTGGCCGACACCCCGCGGGTCCATCCCGATCACGTCATAGCTGTCCAGCACGCTCCGCGGCAGCCCCAGATCCCGCAGGATGGCCGGCCCCGGCCCGCCTGGCCCGCCGCTGTTGGTCAGCAGCACGCCGCGGCGCTTGTCCGGGCTGGTGCCGGCCAGGCGCGAGACCGCGATCTCGATCGTCGTCCCGCCGGGCTCGCGGCAGTCCAGCGGAACGTCGAGCGTCGCGCGCTCCAGGCCGGCCCCGGCGACATCCTCCGGGCATCTGCCCCAGTTCAAGGTGCCGATGCCGTCACCGCCGACACCGCGGAGGCGAGGACGGTCACGATGGGTTCCCGCGTCCCTGGTTGGGGACGAACCCGGACGTCATCGGCGCGGCTCCCAGCGGAAGCTCCGGGAAGCCAGCGCGACGGCGACGACGACCCAGCTCAGCGTGGGTGCCAGCAGAATCAGCGAGTCAGCGATCGGTACGCCGCCGTTCCAGGCGTTGACGACCAGTTCGGCGGCCGAGCCGCCGGGAAGCAGCCGCTTGAGCAGCGTGAGATCCTCGGTGCCGGCGATCCCCACCCAACTGGCCACGACGATGGTGCCGATGGCGATGGGCAGCGTGGTCACCTGGGCGTGCTCCGGGGAGTTCGTCACTCCAGCGGTGGCCAATGCCAGTCCCAGCATCATGATCATCGTCGCGACGACGGCCGCCGCCAGGAGAAGTACGTTGTCCGGCGCGCCCGTGACCGCGCCCAGCACGGTCATGATCACGGCCGCCTGGACCAGCGAGATGACGGTGACCGGGAGCAGCAGCCCCAGGAGGATGCCGGTGTCGCCCGCCGCGGTGGAGCGCAGCCGCTTGAGAAAGAGATTCTGCCGGCGCGAGGCCAGCGTGGTCACCGTGGTGGTGTAGAGCGTGAACGCCGCCACCGTGAACAGCACCACCGCCGCGATGTATCCGAGACTGCCCAGAGCCGCGAACACCTCGTGCCGGGAGATGAAGAACGCGCTGACCGCCACGGGCATGACGAGGCAGGTGACCAGAACCAGCCGGTTCCGGAAGATCTGGACCAGCTCGCTGCGAGCGATCGAGAGCATGGCAAAGGTCCTTTTCTTGGAAATTCAGGAAGTGGGCTGGTCGCTGCCGAGCGCGCGGAAGACGTCGTCGAGCCGGGTCGGTCCGGCTTGGAGGTCCCGCAGCTCCACCGCGTGGTCCTGGGCCCAGCGGAGCAGGGTGTGCAGGTCCTTCTGCAGGCCGAAGGTCTCGATGAGGTACTTCCCGTCACCCTCGCGCGTGGCCTGCAGCGGTAGCGCGGGTGCGGGACCCGGCAGGGAGAAGCGGATGGCGGCGGGCAGGGTGCGCGTCAGTTCGGAGACGGTCCCTTCCCGGTGGAAGGTGCCATTGTGCATGAGCCCGATGCGGTCGGCGCGCTGCTGAGCCTCTTCCAGGTAGTGCGTGGTGAGAACGATGGTGGATCCGTCTTCGCGCAGCCGGTCCACCGCGTCCCACAGGTCGTCCCGGGACCGGATGTCCAAGCCGGTGGTGGGCTCGTCCAGGAAGATCAGCTCAGGCGCTCCGTACACGGCGGTGGCGAAGTCCAGACGCCGCTTCTCGCCGCCGGAGAGCTGGGACACCTTGGTGCCGGCCTTGCGGGTGAGGTCGACGATGCCGAGCAAGCGTTCGGCCGTGTCGATGCGCTGGGTGAGGTTTCCGATCAGCCGGAGCGATTCCCGGACCGTCAGATCCGGCGAGAATCCGCTCTCCTGCAGCATGATGCCCATCCGGGGCCGCACCGCCCGCCGGTCGCGCGGGCTCTGCCCGAAGACCCGTACGCTGCCCGAGGTGGGCGTGCGGTGGCCTTCGATGATCTCCAGGGTCGAGGTCTTCCCCGCCCCGTTCGTGCCGAGCAGAGCGTAGAACTCCCCGCGCCGCACCTGGAAGGACAGGTCCCGCACGGCGCGGAAGTCGCCGTAGGTGAGGTTCAGACGGTCGACGTCGATGACTGGTGTCGAGGACATACCGTCGATCTCAGCCGTCGCCGCGCGTATCTCCCAGTGCGACCACGTCATGACCTCGCCATGACATCCTTGGCGTGAACACATGACGTGGTGTCACTGGTGCCGCCACGGGACGGGAAGAATACTGGCGGACTCTGCCGTTCGATCCCGGAGAGCCCACACATGGACACCAGACCCCTGCGCATTCTGCCTACGGCCGACATGACCGCTCAGCCCCGACACACAGCACCCGGCTGAGGACCGGTGAGCCCCGCCCGGTGGAGAGCCTGACAGGACGCAGCGGCAAATGCACCGGCTCAATGTCCGCACGCAGCTCGCGGCTCTCGGTCTCGTGGGAGCGCTGCTGGTGGCGTTCGGCGCCCGGACATGGGGGGATGCCGCCGTCCTGAGCATGGCCGCCCTGGGGCTGATCGCCTTCGTCGCCGCAGCGGGTGTGGCGGGGCCTCGGTGGCGTCACGGGGCGATCTGCTCGGCCAGGTCCTCCGGGAGGACGACCACCGACATCCTGCGGCACGCGCAGGCACGGATCACGCTCCCGGTCGGGCATCGCCGTCATCGACGGCGGCCCGCAGGAGGCTCCGCTTCCCGCCCTCCGGGGCCTGGCTACCCTCAGGGAACGAATGATGGCCAACGGGGACGAGTGACGGGCGCTTCCTGACGACCGCGGCATTCCCGCACCGACGTTCCGAAGCACAGGAGAACCGATGACCACCGTGGTACTCGCCGACGACGAAGCCCTCCTCCGCAAGGCGCTGGCGTCACTGCTGCCGCTCGAGGGCGAGATCACCGTGCTCGCCGAAGCGGGAGACGGCGAGGCGGCCGTGCAGGCAACACTGCTGCACCGGCCCGACGTGCTCGTCATCGATCTGGAGATGCCCGGCATGGACGGGCTCGGCGCCGTCATGGAGATCCGTCAGGCGCGGCCGGACCAGACAATCCTCATGCTGACCCGCCATGCCAGGCCCGGCGTGCTCCGCAAGGCGCTCAAGCTCGGCGTCCAGGGCTTCGTCAGCAAGTCCGCGGAACCGGCGCACATCGTCTCGGTCATCAAGACCCTGCACGAGGGCAAGCGATGGATCGACCCGGATGTCTCCGCCCTCGCCCTCGTCGACGACTGCCCGCTCACCGACCGCGAGATCGACGTGCTGCGGGCGACCGGCGAAGGCTACTCGGTCGCCGACATCGCCGCCCGACTCCATCTGGCGGAGGGCACGGTGCGCAACTATCTCTCGAACGCGATGCAGAAAACCCAGACCCGGACCCGGCACGAGGCGGCGCGGTACGCACGCGAACACGACTGGCTGTAAGTGGGCATCTTATGATGACTTATCATCGTTCATCCCGCTTTCGTCCTGGACCGAGATGTGTGGACTGAGCTGGCACTTTGCCTGACGAGACACCTCCTGCCCGTCCGATCTGGGGATGCCCTTGAATCGCCCCGAATCGACAGATGCGGCCTTCTACAGCGACAGTTGCCGGCACGGGGACTACGACCTCGCGCCGTCCCTACCCCCTCGGACCCTGTCCGATGCCCGCTGGGCGTTGATCGAACCGGCACTGAACGCCTGGCGAGCCGCACGCATGCAGGCTCGCGCGCAAACTGGGACCACTCGCGGATCTCTTCGGAAAATTGCGGCCGGCTCTGCTTGGCGAGGTAGGTCCAGAGGAACTGCTGGTGCAACGCGAACAGGGTGGCGGCTGTCACGCCCCCCGCATGCCATGCTCCGAGGTGCAGTTCCCGGCCGGCCGGCCAGATGGCGACCAGCATCCCCGCCTGCATGATGCCGACGACGAGGCGATCAGCGCCGCCGAACAGGATCGCGGTCGATAAGCAGGGCCGGGCTCGCCTACGGCGCGACTGCCGCGCCGACCGGCTTCACTTACCTGGCGGACGCCATCGCCAGTCAGACCGGCACCGCTGAGACCCGATCGCTGTCCGCGCCGGCAGGTGGTGGCGTGCTGATCTGCTACGCCCTGATCGCGGTTGTCATCGCCGTCGTGGCCAGGACACTGCGCCATCTCGTCACCTCAGGCATGAGCGTGACCGAGGCCGTGGGTGCCGCGGCGCGTGCTGACCCGTTCCTCGGCCAGGATCGCGGCGGACGTCCCCGCCGCCCGTTGAGCGTGACCGTTCCGATGAAGTGCCGGGAGACCTCAACGCCGGGAGACCTCAACGCCGAGCGTCCCCGATGGCACGGGCGGCGTTGATCAGGCCGATGTGGCTGAGGGCCTGAGGGTAGTTGCCGATTGCCTCTCCTGTGGTGGGGTCCACCTCTTCGCTGAGCAGGCCGACATCATTGGCGCAGGAGGCGGCGGTCTCGAACGCCCGCCTGGCCGCGGCGTCCTGACCGGTGAGGGCCAGCGCGTGAGCGAGCCAGAAGGTGCACAGCAGGAACGGGCCCTCCTGGCCCGCCAGCCCGTCGGCGGAACGGTAGCGGTAAACGAGCCCTCTCGCGTCGGTCAGCCGGGTGGCGACAGCCTGCACGGTGGAGCGGATTCTCGGGTCGTCCGGCGGCAGGAATCCGACGAGGGGCATCATCAGGGTGGCGGCGTCGACCTGGGTGCCACCGAACGTCTGGGTGAAAGCACCCGCCTGCTCGTTCCATCCGTGGGTCAGGATCGCGGCGTGGATCTCGTCCCGGACGCGCGTCCAGTCGGCGACCCGGGAGGCGGCCCCCAGCACCGGGGCCAGGGTGATCGCCCTGTCCAGTCCCACCCAGCACATCAGCTTGGAGTGCGTGAAGTGCCGGCTGGGGCCACGGACCTCCCAGAGGCTCTGATCCGGCTCCTGCCAGCGGCGCGCGGCGGTCTCGGCCACTCCGATCAGCAGCGAGCGGGTGAGGGGGTCGAATGGGCCGATGTCCCGATAGGTCTGGTGGGCGGCGTCGAGCAGCTCGCCGTACACGTCGAGCTGACGCTGACGCCAGGCGTCGTTGCCGACCCGCACGGGGGCGCTGTCCCGCCACCCCCGCAGATGCGGTAGCCGCCGTTCGCTCAGGTCGCGCTCGCCGCCGATGCCGTACATGATCTGCAGGTCCGGGTCCGTGTCGACCTGGGTCGCGCATGCGCGGGACAGGAAGGCGAAGAAGGCGGTTTCCTCCTCCTCGCAGGTGGCCGTGTTCAGGGCGTGCAGGGTGAAGCTGGCGTCGCGGACCCATGTGTAGCGGTAGTCCCAGTTACGCTCCCCGCCGATGCTTTCCGGCAGGGAGGTGGTGGCCGCGGCCACCATGGCTCCCGTCGGGGCGTAGGTCATCGCGCGCAGAACCCGGCCGCTGTGGTTGACCTGCCGGCGCCAGGGTCCCTCGTAGTCGGCGTGCCCGCGTGACCAGGAGCGCCATCCCGCGACGGTGTCGCGGATCCGGCGCGCGACGGCCCAGGAGGTACGGCGCGGCGGGTCGGGCGCCCAGGCCCGGCCGGCCTGCAGGGCCAGGCCGACGTTCTGTCCCGCGCGCAGGGTGAGAGCGGTGTCCGCGACCGAGCCGCCGGTCCGGAATTCCACCGGGCTGGACAGGGTGAGCACGTCGCCGCCGCCGCGGGCGATCAGGCCGCCGCGGACCGGTTGCATCAGGGGGCGGACGAGCCCGAACTCGGGCCGGGGCGCATACACGATCTCCACGGACACCCGCCCTTCGGTGCAGGCGAGCCGGCGAAGGAGCAGGCCGGGGGATGACGTGCCCAGCGCGTGCCCACGTTCGCCACGGCCCAGCGCGAGAGCGTCCAGGAGCACCAAGGTGCCGTCGCGCGTCCGGAACGTGGTCTCCAGCACAAGGGTGTCCTCGACGTACCGACGGGTCACCTCGGCCGGACATGCCGGCCGGATCGCCCAGAAGCCGGCCTCTTCGTCCAGCAGCCGGGCGAAGAGCGCCGGGCTGTCGAAACGCGGCAGGCACAGCCAGTCGACAGAGCCGTCGGACGTGACCAGCGCGGCGGACCGGCAGTCCGACAACATCGCGTGGTCGCCGATCGGCCGGGCGCTCAACGGCCGACCCGCCCCGCGGCCAGGCGTCGCAGCGTGTAGAGCAGTGCTGAGGCGGCGAAGAGCACCAGGGTGACCAGAATCCATCGGTTGAGATAAGGGATGGTGCTCAAACCGACCGCCGCCCTGTAGTTGGGCTCGGCACCGCGCAGGATGAGTGGGGACCACACCAGCAGCAGCAGACCCGAGAACGCGGTCGGCACGCGCAGGTAGTTGATCGGAGCCGGCCGCTGCCCCGTCGGCCGAGACCGACGCCCAGCAGCCGTACGACGACGGCGACGGGTACGGACGGTGGCGGACCGGGCGGCGAGGTCGGCGGCGGAGTAAAGAGGGAACAGCACCAGATCGTGGAGGATGACGGCCCCCACGAACCACACCAGAAAGCCCGGCCAGATCCCCACGTCGATTACCCGGGTGGCGGCGTAACCGGCGACCAGAAAACAGAGGGCGAGTACGAGCAGGTGCCACAAAGGGGCGCCGTAGGTCCTTGCCCACCGGCTGCGGCCGTTCAAGATCGCCCTTGGGTGAAGTCGAGCTCGCGCACCCACTTCGTGTTGTGCACGCCGGGAGCGTTGGGGACGATGACCCGCGCCGGGTACCCGTGGTCGAGGGACAGGTCGGCGCCGTTGACCCGCAGCGCCAGCAGCGAGCGCGGGTCGGCGCTGGGCCTGCAAGGACAGCTGATGGCGGCGATGGCTGCCGGGCCGGCCGGGTTCGG
>NZ_JBSFTC010000261.1:0-15892 GCF_053590415.1 Nonomuraea sp. NPDC003201 | reverse complement strand
GGTTTGCGCCGCCGCGGCGCCGGCGCTGTCGGGCGGCGCGAACCGCCTGCTGGCCGAGCCCGTGAAGCTGATCAAGCTGTACCTGTGCGCGGACTTCAGTGCCTCGCAGGCCCGCCTGCCGGCCGGGTGCGACTGGTTCGGCGCGTCGGGGCTCGGCAAGGTGGAGACGCAGCTCGCCCTCGGCGGCTCGGCGGTGCTCGGGCTGCTGCTGGGGCTGTTCTGGTGGCGTTCGCGGCGGGGCGCGCGGCGGCACGGCGGCGACGGCCGGTCGGGGAACGGCGTGGCGCCCGCGGTGACGGCGATCGTCCGGCGCAGGCACCGGCTGGTCGTGGCCGGGAGCGTCGCCGGGGCCGCCGGGCTCGTGCTCGACGTGCTGGCGGCGGCCGTGGACAGCACGTCGCAGGCCGGGGCGGCGCTGCTGCTCATGGGGGCGTGGTGGCTCTGCCTGGGTGCGGCCCTGCGGGGCAGGCGGCCGGCGTTCGGCCTGTTCACGATCGTGGTGGGGGTGCTGGCCTGCGCCGACGCCTTCGACCGGCTGGTGTACCTGATCCCCGTCGTCCCGCTGGGGCCGGGGTGGATCCGGGGACTGCTGACCGGGCTCTGGGTGCTCTGCGCGGTCGTGGTGCTGGCGCCGCGGCGCAGGGGCACAGCGCGGGAGACGCCCGCCGAGGCCGAGGTGAGCGCGTGAGCGGATCCGTCCGCATGGCCGGGTGCGTGCTGGCGTGCTGGCTCGTCACGGCGTGCGGGCCGCTGTCGGAGACCCACCACAATCCGGGCAACAGCCACGAGGTGGCCACGGCGGCGCCGAGCGGGCAGGCGGACGCCGTGATCACTGTCGCCCGCGGCCAGGTGAGCCCGCCGCCGGGCTGGCTGGAGGTGACCAAGGGACGGCAGGTCAGCATCACGGTGACCAGCGACGTGGCCGACGAGTTGCACGTTCACGGCTACGACATCGAGGCCGAGCTGCGGCCGGGGGTGCCCGCGACCGTGCGCTTCACGGCCGGCCTGACCGGGGTGTTCGAGGTGGAGACCCACAGGAGCAAGCTGGTCCTCACGCAACTGGCGGTCCGGTGACGGCGGGGGTCCTCGCGCACGGGATCGGTACGCGCAGCGACCTGCCGATCCCGCTCTTCTACGCCTACGCGGGCGCTTTCGCGGCGCTGGTCGTCTCGTTCCTGGCGCTCGGGCTGCTCTGGGCCGACTCCCGCTTCCGCGGCGACCGGGCGGGCCTGGTGATCCCGTTGCGCCTGCCGGGCCGCCCGGCGCGCGTGCTGACCCTCCTCGCCGCTGTCTACACGATCGGCCTGCTCGTGGCGGGTCCCGCGGACGGGAACGCGGGGCCGTACCTGGTGTATGTGCTCTTCTGGGTGGGTCTGGTCCCGGCGTCGCTGCTGCTCGGCCCGGTGTGGCGGGCGCTGAGCCCGTTCCGGCTGCTGCCCGACCGGCCCCGGCGCCCGCTCCCGCGCGGGCTCGGCTACTGGCCCGCCGCCGCGGGCCTGCTCGCGTTCACCTGGACGGAGCTGGTCGCCCCCGAGCCCGCGGCCCCGCTCACGCTGCTGACCTTCTGCGCCCTGTACGCGTCCACCCAGCTCGCGGGCACCCTGGTGTACGGCCACGCCTGGCTGGAACGCGGCGACCCGTTCGAGGTGTACTCGACCCTCATCGGCCACCTGTCGCCCCTCGGCAGAAAGGCGAACGGCGACCGCGTCCTGCGCAGCCCGTTCGACGGCCTCGACGCCATCCAGCCCGCCCCCGGCCTCGTCGCCACTGTCTGCGTCCTGCTCGGCGGCACCGCGTACGACGGCTTCTCCGGCACCCCCGCCTGGGCGAACGCCCTCCAGTCAGGCCCGCTCGGCCGCACCGGGCTCGGCACCCTTGGCCTGCCGGCCGCCGTCGCGGGGGTGGCCCTCCTGTACGCCGCCTGCCTCGGCGCGGCCGGACTGATCGGCGGCGCCAGGGGGCTGACCGCCCGCTTCGCCCACTCGCTGGTGCCGATCGCCACCGGCTATCTCATCGCCCACTACTTCTCCCTCCTGGTCATCGAGGGCCGGCACGGCCTCCTCCTGGCGCTCGGGGTGGCCGCCCAGCCCGACCCGAACGCCGTCGAACCCGCCACGATCGCCGTCGTCCAGGTGCTGGCCATCGTGGTCGGCCACGTGGTGGGGGTGGTGGCCGCCCACGACCGCTCGGTCCGCCTCCTGCCGCCCGGCCGCGCGGTCGCGGGCCAGATCCCGCTGTTCGTCCTCATGGTCTGCTACACGATCGGCGGCCTGACGCTGCTGCTCTGAGCGGAACGGGCCCGACTTCCGGTGGAGATCCGGGGCCTCGGGGTTCAGCCTCTGGTCGGTCGTCCGCCGAAGGGCCCTCTTCTAGCGTCGAAGGCATGATCGAGGTACGGGAGCTCACCAAGCGGTACGGCGGCGTCACCGCCGTACGCGATCTGTCCTTCACGGTACGGCCCGGCCCCGGGGGACGGTAGCTGCGGATACGCGGGTCGGGGTCGCCGGCGTCGGCGCCCAGCCAGGCGGAGAGCGCTTCGTGCGCGCCCGTGTCGTCCTCGGTCAGCGCCATCCCGGCACCCTCGTCCGGCAGCCAGTACGCGCGGCTGTCGCCGATCCAGCAGGCCCAGATCCCGCCCTGGCCGACGACGCCCGCGACGTACGTGCAGGCCGGTGCGGCGTCCGCCGATTCGGCCAGGGCGGCGACCGCCCGGCCCGCGCGGGTCGCGGCGTCGGCGAGCGCGGTTTCCGGCAGCGCGCCCGCCCGCAGCCGCGCCGCCAGGGTGGCCGCGCCCGTGTCGGCCGCGATGCGGGCGGCGCGCTCGGAGCGGGGCGACATGGACACCCCATCGCACACCACACCGATCGTCCACGCGCCGTCCCCGGCCAGCGCCATCGCGTCGGCGTTGACGCCGCGCCGCAGCCCGCGGTCGCTGACCCCCGCTCCGCCGCCGGTCGTGATCTCCAGATGTGAGCGGAAGGCCGGTTGGGGCTGGCCGCAGTCCCAGCAGTGGCCGTCCGGGGTCACGGTGCCGCCGCCACAGAGGGCGCAGTGTGTCGTCATCTCCCCTCAATCGTGGCAGAGCGTGGCGATCAGGGCGCGGTAGCTTGGGCGCACCGGGAGGGGACAGGCGATGGCGGACGAGGCGACGGCGGGTGAGGCGACGGCGGCGGAGCTGCTGGCCGCGGCGCGGGGTGGGGACGACCTGGCGTTCGGGCGGCTGGTCGGGCCGCTGCGGGACGAGCTGCGGGCCCACTGCTACCGGATGCTGGGGTCCGTCCACGACGCCGAGGACGCCGTGCAGGACACGCTGGACCGGGCGTGGCGGAACCTGGCGCGGTTCGAGGACCGCGGGTCGATCAGACCGTGGTTGTACAGGATCGCGACGAACCGAGCGCTGACGCTCATCGAAAGCCGGGGCCGCCGCGAGCTGCCCGCCGACCTCGGCCCGGCCGGTGGCGAGGTGGCGTGGCTGGAGCCGTACCCTGACAGTCTGATGGCCTGGACGGCGGGACTGGGGCCCGAGGCGCGGGCGGTGGCCAGGGAGAGCGTGGAGCTGGCGTTCGTGGCGGCGCTGCAGCATCTGTCGGCCATGCAGCGGGCCGTGCTGCTGCTGCGCGACGTCCTCGGGTACGCCGCGCGCGAGGTCGCCGACCTGCTGGACACCACGGTCGCGGCGGTCAACAGCGCTCTCCAGCGGGCCAGGAAGAACCTCGCCGAGCTGCTTCCCCCGAGCACCCAGCGGCAGACCCTCGGCGAGCTGGGCGAGGCGGGGAGCCGGGAGCTGGCCCGCAGGTACGCGGCCGCCTGGGAGGCCGGGGACGTGGACGCCATCGTGGCCATGCTGGCCGAGGACGCGAAGTACTCGATGCCGCCGCTGGCGGCCTGGTTCGAGGGGCGCGACTCCGTCCGCGGGTTCCTGCTCGGCGGGCCGCTCAAGGAGCGCTGGCGGATGCTGCCCGCGCGGGCCAACGGGCAGCTGGCGTTCGGCACGTACATGTGGGACGAGAAGCGGGCGGCCTACCTCCCGGCCGGGCTGGACCTGCTGGTGGTGCGGGGTGGTCAGGTGGCGGAGGTGGTGTCGTTCCTGGAAGCCGATTTCGCCGGTTTCGGCCTTCCCGAGGAAGTGCGATGAGTTTTGGGATCCGCCCGGGTTGTACGTCCGGAACGAAGGTATCGACCCGGAAGGATCCCACCCATGTCCACGAACGAAGACCAGATCCGCGACCTCGTCCTGCGCTGGGCCGAGGCGGTGCACCGCGGCGACCTGGAGACGGTCCTCGCGGACCACGCGGCGGACATCGTGATGTTCGACGTGCCGGAGGACGTTCGCGGCATCGAGGCGTACGAGAAGGCCTGGCCGCCGTTCTTCGAGTGGCAGGCGCAGGGGGCGGCGTTCGAGATCGAGTCGCTGGACGTCGTCGCCGGTGACGGCGTCGCCTTCGCGTACGCGCTGCTGCGGTGCGGCATGCCCGCCGACGACCGGCGGATGCGGCTGACGCTCGGCCTGCGCGAGGAGGGCGGCCGGTGGGTCGTCGCGCACGAGCACCACTCGTTCCCGATCGCCGACGACGGGGCGGCCGTGCGGGAGGTGCGCGGGGTGCACGAGCGGTGGTACGCGGGCACCGCGGCCAAGGACCTGGACGGCATGATGGCCGCCATCGCCGACGACGTCGTGTCGTACGAGCACGACGCGCCGCTCGAGTACGTGGGCGCCGAGGCGGTGCGGGAGGTCTGCGCGCGCGGCCTCGACGAGGGACCCGACGTCCGCTTCGACATGCCGGAGCTGAAGGTCATGGCCAGGGAGGACCTCGCGGTCGCGTGGGGGCTGAACCGGGTGCGCGTGGGCGGCGGCGAGACGTGGTCGAGGGGGACGCGGGTGTTCGAGCGGCGCGACGGCTCCTGGGTGATGATCCACCAGCACGTCTCCTACCCGTACGACCCGGCCACGGGCGAGGCGCGGACCGACCTGCGCCCCGGCCCTGCCCGGCGCTAGGCGGGCGGCCGGACGGTGGCGAGCATGGTGTCGAGGGCGCGCTGGGACGTCTGCAGCCGCTCGATCGTCCCGGCGATGCGCTCGCGCTCTTTCCGCAGGTTGTTCACCATGCCCGGGCACGCCGTCGGCACCATCACGTCGCCGTCGTCGTGGACGCAGGGCAGCAGGAGGGCGATGACGGTCGTCGGGAGTCCGGCGGCGAGCATCGTACGGATGTGGCGCACCGACGCCACGTCCGGCTCGCCGTACTCGCGGTAGCCGTTGGGCAGCCGCACCGGCCGCAGCAGCCCCTGCTCCTCGTAGTAGCGCAGCAGCCGCCTGCTCACCCCGGTGCGGCGGGCCAGCTCTCCGATCTTCATATGCTCCTTGACCTTCACATCGATGTGACGCCTTAGCTTCCGATCACAACAACGGAAAGGAGCCGATGATGCCTGGAGTTGTGATCATCGGAGCGGGGCCGGGGATCGGCCGGTCCGTCGCCCGCCGGTTCGCGCGGGAGGGGCTGCCGGTCGCGCTCGTCTCGCGTACCGGCACGATGCTCGACCTGGACGGGGTGCTCGCGTACAAGGCCGACAGCGCCGACGAGGACCAGCTCAGGGCGGCCCTCGACGCGGCCGCCGCCGAGCTGGGCACGCCGGACGCCGTGGTCTACAACGCCGCGATCATCCGGCCGGACGCGCCGGGCGAGGCGAGCGTGCGCGCCCAGCTGGACGCCTGGGCCGTGAACGTGGTGGGGGCACTCGTCGCGGCCGCGCACGTGGCGCCCGCGATGGCCCGGCGCGGCAGCGGGTCGTTCCTCATCACCGGGGGGATGCCCGAGCCCAAGGCCCAGTACGTCAGCCTCTCGCTCGGCAAGGCGGGCGTGCGGACGCTTGCTGCGCTGCTCGACCAGGAGTACGGGCCCTCGGGGGTGCACGTGGCCAGCGTCACCGTGGCCGGACCGGTCGCGCCCGGCACGGCCTTCGACCCCGACGACATCGCCGAACACTACTGGCGCCTGCACACCCAGCCTCGGGAACGGTGGGAACGGGAAGTCCTCCACGATGGCACGGCATCACGTCCGTGAGGCGGTCGAGCCGCGGGAGCCGGCGACGGCACGGCATCACGTTCGTGAGGCAGTGGAACCGCGGGGCGTGAGTTTCCAGAGCCAGCCGATCGCGTCGAGCCCGAGCCGTCCGGCCACCCGCTGGGAGGAGTGGTTGTCGGCACTGGTGCTGTAGAACAGGCGGACGCCCGGCAGCAGGCCGGCCCACGCCGCGGTGGTCGCCGCCGCGTACCCGCGGCCCCGGAAGGCGGGCGAGGTCCAGGTGCCCGCCTCGGCCCCCTCGGGGGTCAGCCGGGCGCTGTGGCAGATCGCGGCCACCTGTCCGTCCTCGACGATCATCGCCCAGGGCGCGCCCGCGCCGCCGGCGAGGAGCTCTTCCCATTCTCCGGGCTCCCAGTTCGCGGGGCGCAGCGGGCGCAGGCGGGCGGCGTGCGACGGGTCGTCCGACCTGATGACCTCGGCGGGCGCCTCGAACCTGAGCGGCGGCCTCACCAGATAGCACGGCCCTCCGGACACCGCCCGCCCGCCGCCCAGCAGGGCGTCGCACCGCGCCAGGACGTCAGGCGGGTGGCCGGGGGACGACGGGACGCCCTGGGAGACGAGGTCGAGAAGCTGCGTGGCGACCGGGTCGGGCACGTCGGCGCGGACCGCGGCGGTCATGCCGTCGGCCGCCACGCCGATCACCAGCTCCTCCGGCCCCGGCAGGCGGCCTCGGCCGTCGAGATGCCAGATGACGCCGAGCTCGACGCGGAGCAGGTCGACGCTCATGACTCCTCCGGCCCTGGCAGGCAGCCTCGGCCGTCGAGGCGCCAGACGACAGCGAGCAGGTCGACGGTCATGATTCCACCAGTGTGAACGCGGCGCTGGCCGCCACCCTGCCGTTGACGATCACGTCGAGCTCCCGGGTGCCCGGCGGCTCCTCGCGGGTGGTGACCGGGCGGAAGGAATGGCTCTTGCGCACGGTGAACGTCGTGCCCGACCCCTCCGCCTCCCGCCGGCCCAGGTGGAACACCCGGCGCGAGCCCGCCCGCCGGATCGCGTACTTGAGCAGCACAGGACCCGGCGCGCCCGCCGTGACCGTGACGGCGAAGGCCAGCCTGCCGCCGACGGCCACCGTGTCGGAATCGAGGGCCAGCAGGTCGACCGCGCCGCTGCCCGGGGTGGCGCCCATCAGCGCCAGCGCCTCGGGATGGCCGGAGCGCAGCAGCCCGCGTACGGCGTGCCGCAGCACCTTCTCCACGTGCGAGCCGCCGTCGGAACGCCATCGGGCCAGCAGCTCCAGCGCCACCTCCGGATGGTCCTTGGCCAGGTCGTTGACGTGGTTGGCGACCGAGCGGCGGACGTATTCGCTCGGGTCGTCGCGCAGCCGGTCGAGCAGGGGCAGGGTCGGCCCCGGAGCCATCAGCCAGCGCACCCGGGCGCCCCACGGCAGCCGCGGGCGCGACCCCTCCGAGGCCAGGCGGCGCAGGTGCTCGTCGGGGGACTCCGCCCAGCCGTACATGATCTTGAGTGCGTCGTCGCGGTAACGCTCCAGGTAGGGCCGTACGGCGAACTCGCCCGTCGCGTACGGCGTGAGCACGGCCAGCGTGCCCATCCCCGCCTCCAGGTGGTCGAGCCCCTGGACGGCCGTGTGATCGGTGGCCGGCCAGCCGCTCCACATGTCCAGCGCGACCCGCGAGGCGCACTCGCGTACGACCTCGGCGGCCTGCGGGTAGGGCAGCGACAGCGCGTCGTGCAGGGCCGCGGCGACATGCCGGACGCGGTCCTTGAGCTCGAACCCGTCGAGCCCGGCCAGGGCGCGCGCGGTGAAAGCAGCCCGTGGGAACGGCGACCAGGCGGCGGCCAGCCCGTCGGCCAGCACGGATATGGACTCGGCGTTGATCATGTCCTTGAGCGGTTGAGGCACGCGCCCACTGTGCCAGCCGCCACCGACAATCCGTCAGCCCTGCCGGGAGACATTGCCTCAGCCCCTGCTGAGAGGCAATCCCTCAGCCCTCCTGGGACAACCCGAGGAAGTAGGGCCGCATCGAGGGATAGTAGTCGTCGAAGTCCGGTGTGGGGGAGCCGTCGCGAGCGGCGACGAGCATGTCGAGGTAGTACTCCCAGCCGGGGCCGACCTCGCCGATCGCGTCCTCGGTGTCGAGATGGTGGACGAACCGCAGCTCCGTCGTGCCGTCGCGCTCCTCCAGCAGCAGCTCGACCCGCCAGGCCCCGAACTCGTCCAGCGCGGACAGGGCCAGCCGCCTCGGCGGTTCGCACGCCTCGATGCGCATCTCGGACCAGGGGGCCTGCTCCTCGTACACCAGCTGCACCTTGATCGTCTGGCCGGGCGCGCCGTGACCCTCCCACGGGCCGAACCAGCGGGCGGTGCGGTCGGGTTCGGTGATGCTGGCCCACACGTCCTCGGCGGGCGCGCGGAACGTCCGGCTGAGAACGAGGTCGCTCCCCTCGCTCGTCCCGAACAACCGGCCGGTGGGGATACGGTTCATGCTGATTCTTCCTCTCTGCTGCTCTTGGTCCCGGTGGTCGGGCGGCGCTCGCGGCGGGTCCGGTAGACCTCGGTCTCCAGCGCGTCCAGGCGGTGCTCCCACCCGGAGGGCCGGCCGAACTGCGCGAGCCAGGTGATGAGCTCGTCGAACGGCTCGGGTTCGAGCGCGTAGAAGCGCTGCCTGCCGATCAGCTCCGCGCGAACCAGCCCGCTCTCCCTGAGCACCCGCAGGTGCCTGCTCACGGCGGGCCGGCTGATGGCGAACCGCTGGGAGACCTCCCCGGCGGACAGTCGCCCGTCCCTGAGCATCTCCAGGATCCGCCGCCGCACCGGGTCCGCGATCGCCCCTGCCACCTCGTCCACGGTGAAAGCGTAACCTACTGGTTACGCGTTCGCCAAGCGCGTCTTCCTGGACGGCGCCCGCTCGCGCGCGTGGAACGCGACCCGGCACACCGCCAGCGCCAGCCCGAACAGCGGCACCCAGCCCAGCCGGGCCAGCACCCACTCCGGTCCGTCGGGCACCGTGTGCAGGCCGGGGAGGGCTTCGCCCGCGAGCAGCCCGAGCGCGGTGACCAGGATCATCGCGCTCTGGTGCCACAGGAAGATCGTCATCGCGGACAGGTTCACCAGCGCCACCGCCGCCCACACGGCCGGCCGCCGCAGCGCCCGGCGCAGCGGGCCGAGCAGGAGCAGGGCCGCCCCGCACTGGGCCAGACCGAAGGAGACGGCCGCGAGCGTGGGCGGGTCGAGGTTGGAGACGGCGGCGCCGGGCACCCCGACCATGGCCGCCGGATACCCGGCTGCCTCCGGTCCCGGACCACGGACCATGGACCATGGACCATGGACCACGGACCACGGACCACGGACCACGGACCCCGGGTTCCCGGACCGCGGAACACGGACCACGGGCCCAAGACCACGGGCCCAGGACCACGGACCGCGGGCCCCGGACGCGAGCCGTGTCGTCCGGGTGCGGCGTGAGCGCGGGTGACCAGGATGCTCGACGCCGTTCGGAGTGTTCGGCTGGGCGATGTGCGGCTCAGGCTCAGCCCTCAGAACGGAAGGCCGAGTGCGCCTTCCAGGTGGGCCTTGCGGAAGGTTGTGCCGTCCAGTTGGGCGCCGGTGAAGTCGGCCTGGCGGAGGTCGGCGCCGGTGAAGTCGGCTGTCCGGAGGTCTGCGCCGGTGAAGCGGGCCTGAGGGAGGGCGGCGTTCTTGAAGCGGGCCGTACGGAGGTCGGCGTTGGTGAAGCGGGCCTGGGACAGGGTGGCGTCCGTGAAGTCGATGCCGCGCAGGTCCGTGCCGGACAGGTCGGTGGAGCGGAGGGTGACGCCGTCGGCGGCCACCGGGCCGGTGGTCACGGGGCCGCGGTCGGACGTGCGGTCGCGGCGGCCGAGCACGGTCAGGGCGGCCTCGACGGTCAGGTGCGGGCGTGGGGTCGCCTGGCCGCGCGCCCGGTCCTGGAGGTACGCGGCGATGCTCAGGGTCACCTTCCAGGCGAAGGACGGCGCCTCGTGGGCGATGTCCTCCAGCTCGTAGAGGCCCTGGACCCGGGCGCTGGAGTCGCTGGACCTGAGGTCCTTCAGCGCCTTGTCGTAGCGCGCCTGAAACTGCTTCTGGGTCTCGAGCGAGACGGTCTGGGAGCTGAAGTAGAACGTGCCGACCAGGCCGGCCAGGGAGAGCGCGGCGGTCACGAGGGAGCCGACCTGCATGAGCATCGTCCGGGTGGCGGTCACCGCCTCGGCCCGCTGGTCCGGCGCAAGCGCTTTGACGTCCGCGGTCATCCGGCGGGTGACGGGGCCGAGCAGCGCCCCGACGGCCACGGCCGAGCCGGCGACCACCACCCCGAGCACGATCATCAGAAATGTCATGGTGCGCCTCTTCCGCTGATAAGGCCCGGCGTCCGAAGGATCGGCCGGGCCATATTAGCGGTGCGGTAATGACTATTTCTTGGGTTGATCGTGGTGTTGGGATAAGAGCCTTATGGCCAATTAATCGGTGGTTTCGCGCCATCTGTTGGTGATGGGGAGGCGGCGGTCGCGGCCGAAGTTCTTCGGGGTGATCTTGGGGCCGGGCGGATACTGGCGGCGCTTGTACTCGGCCAGGTCGACCAGCCTGATGACCCTCGTGACCAGCTCCGGATCGTGGCCGGCGGCGATGAGCTCCGTCGAGCCCATGTCCTTCTCCACGTAATCGTCCAGCAGGCGGTCGAGGATTTCGTACGGCGGAAGGGAATCCGTGTCGCGCTGGTCGGGGCGGAGCTCGGCGCTCGGCTCCTTGGTGATGGAATTTTCGGGAATGGGGGTTTTCGCGTCGAGCAGGAATTGCGGCAGCGAATTGGCGTTGCGCCACCTCGACAGTTCCCACACCATCGTCTTCGGGACGTCCTTGATGGGGGCGAAGCCGCCGGCCGAGTCGCCGTAGAGGGTCGAGTAGCCCGTCGCCAGCTCGCTCTTGTTGCCGGTCGTCAGGACCAGGTGGCCGTGCTGGTTCGACAGGCCCATGAGGATCATGCCGCGTACCCGCGCCTGGAGGTTCTCGGCCGCCAGGCCCGAGAGCTCGATCTCCTTCTCGAAGGCGTCGACGATGTCGGCGATCGGGGCGATCCGGGAGTTGACGCCCTGCCTGCGGACGAGTTCCTCGGCGTCGGCCAGGGAGTGGTCGGAGGAGTAGCGCGACGGCATGAGGACCACGTTGACGCGCGAGGGGCCGATGGCGTCGGAGGCGATGGTGGCGGTCAGGGCCGAGTCGATGCCGCCGGACAGGCCCAGGATGACCGACTGGAAGCCGTTCTTGGCCACATAGTCCCGCACCGCCAGGACCAGGGCCGCGTACACCTCGCCGTGCAGGTCGAGGTGCTCCGCGATCGCCGCGGGCGCCGGTTCGTACGGTTCCACGGGGTCCGAGGAGAGCACCAGGCGCTCGACGGTGATGGTGGAGCCGTCGCCCGCGTCGTACGGGAAGAAGCCCGGCTCGGCGTCCGAGACCGGCAGCTCCAGATCGACGGTCAGCAGCTCCTCCCGGAACTGGCCCGCCCGCGCCACCAGCTCGCCCGAGGCGTCCACCACGATCGAGTCGCCGTCGAAGACCAGCTCGTCCTGGCCGCCGACCTGGTTGACGTAGACGAGGGCGCAGCCCGCCTCGCGGGCCCGGCGCGCGCACAGCTCGAGCCGTACGTCGTCCTTCTCCTTTTCGTACGGCGAGGCGTTCGGCGAGATCAGCAGCCCGGCGCCCGCCTGGCCCACGACGGACACGGGGCCGCCCTCCTGCCAGAGGTCCTCGCACACCGCGATCGCCACGTCCACGCCGTGCAGCCGGAAGATCGGCAGCCGGTCGCCGCGCACGAAGTAGCGGTATTCGTCGAACACCCCGTAGTTGGGCAGATGGTGCTTGGCCGTACGGGTCACCACCCGGCCCTTGTGGAGCACGGCGGCCGCGTCCAGCGGGGCGCCCTTCGGCTGGCCCACCCGGGGCGCCAGTCCGGCGCGGTCGACGTAGCCGACCACCACCGGCAGCTCGCCCAGGCCCTCCCGCTCCAGCCTGCGCGCCACCTCCTCCAGGGTCCGGATGCTGGCGTCCACGAAGGACGTACGCAGCACCAGGTCCTCCACGGGATAGCCGGTGAGGAACATCTCGGTGAAGACGACGAGGTGGGCTCCACGATCGGCGGCGTCGCGGGTCCACGCGATCAGCCGCTCGGCGTTGCCGTCAAGGTCGCCGACGGACGGGTTCATCTGGGCCAGGGCGATACGCAGTTGTGCCACGTCGCCAAGCCTAGTACGGCGCGATTTTTATCGTCAAAGCGACGAAAAGGAAGTCTTTTCCCCGGGTGTCACAAAACCTGACTCATACGCGGCCATAACCAACTGTGCGCGGTCGAACAGCCCGAGATGCTCCAAGAGCGACTTGACCATGATGGCCACCTCCTCCTCGGACAAGGAGAGCGTCTGGCCGATCTGGCGGTTCGTCAGGCCGCGGGCGACGAGTTTCAGCACGTCGAGCTGGGAGTCGGCGAGCCCGGCCAGAGCCGGGGGAGAGGCCGGGTCGACGCGTCCCGCGAACCCCGCGATCAGCCGGGTGGTGATCGTCGGGTCGATGAGCGCGTCCCCGGCGGACGCGGCCCTGATCGCGGCCAGGAACTGCTCGGGGGCCGACGTTTTAAGGATGAATCCACTCACTCCAGCACGCAGTGCCGCATAAAGGTTCTCGTCGCTGCCGAACGTGGTCATCATGATCACCTTCGGCGGCCGGGTTTCGGACAGGATGCGGCGGGCGGCGGCCAGGCCGTCCAGATGGGGCATCTGGATGTCGAGCAGCACCACGTCGGGGCCGGTCTCGGCCACGAGCGCGATCGCCTCCTCGCCGTTGGTCGCCTCGCCGACCATCGTCACCCCGGGCTCGGCGTCCAGCATCGCCCGCACGCCCGCCCGTACGAGCGCCTGATCGTCGGCCACCACGACCCGCAGCGGCGCGATGTCGGAAACGGCGGCGGGCGCTTCCACAGGAACCGGCTCCTCGGGGGCCGGGGACTCCAGGCGCTGGGCGAGCATGTCGGCCTCCAGGCGCTGCAGCCCGGCCGACAGGTCGAGGCCCAGCTCGTCCCGCCACACCGAGCGCGCCCTGCGCAGCGCCGCCAGCGCGTCGCCCTGGCGTCCGAGCCCGTACAGGCCCGTGGCGAGCAGCCGCCAGGCCTCCTCCCGCAGCGGGTACGCCGACGCGTGCGCTTCCAGGTCGGCCACCAGCGACGTCGCCCGGCCCAGCGCGAGGCCGGCCCCGGCCCGGCGCTCGACGGCGATCAGGCGCAGCTCCTCCAGCCTGCCCGCCTCCGTCGCGGCCCAGCTCAGCTCGCCGAACTCGGCCAGCGCGGGCCCCCGCCACAGCCCCAGCGCCGTGTCCATGGCCGCCCACACCCGGCCCGGGTCGCCTTCCGACTTCACCAGGGCCTCGAACCGCCACGCGTCCACCTGCTCGGTCGCGGCCCGTAAGGCGTATCCGGGCGGAGCGGAGGCCAGGACGCGGGCCTCCTCGCGGGGTGCGCGATCGGGTTCGAGGGCGCGGCGCAGGCGGGAGACGTACCCCTGGATGGTGGACAGGGCCTGTGCGGGCGGCGCGCCCGGCCAGAGCTCGTCGATGAGGGTGTTCACGGGCACGGCGCGGCCGCCGGCGACGAGCAGGCGCGCGAGCACCGCCCGCTGCCGCTGGCCGCCGAGATCGAGAGGGGCGCCGTCGGCCCAGGCCTGGAACGGTCCCAGCGCGGTGAATGTCAGCATGTCAGGCGTAACTTTAGAGGGAGACGGTTCGTGGGTATATGGCGAATTCTCCCAAGTTGCGCGTCTCCCGTGCCCCGAAACGCCGTCAGCGGCGTCTGATCGCGGGTCCGAGCAGCAGCATGCCCGCCGCCGACAGCACCCCCACCCCGCCGATCGTGAACCACAGAGCCTGGGAGCCGATCTCCAGCAGCGGCCCGCCGATCAGCGGCGCCAGCACGGCCGCCAGCGACCACGAGAACCCGAACAGCCCCGAATACCGCCCCCGCAGCTCGGCCGGCGCCAGCGTGGCCACGACCGCGCCCGGGATGCCCGCCGTGATGACCTCGCCCGCCGTCCACACCACGATCGTCACCACCAGCCCGAGGGTGGTCTCGACGAACGCCGTCATCGCGAACCCGAGCGCCATCACCGACAGCCCCAGCGCGAACATGCGGGCGGGGTCCCGGCGCCCCAGCCACCCCGACACCAGGGGCTGCACGATGACGATCAGGATCCCGTTCAGGGCCATGGCCACCCCGAACTCCCCGGCCGACAGCCCCACGACCTTCGTCATCGCCACCGGCAGCATGGTGAACGTCTGCGAGTAGACCAGCGCGTTCCCCAGCGCCACCAGCGTGAACCCGATCATCACCCGGTCCCGCAGCACCACGCCGAACCCGCCCGCGGACTCCCGCGCCGCCGGCCTGGTCTCGGGGACGGCCCGCCAGACCAGCACGGCGAAGACCACGCTGGACAGCGCGTCGATCCAGAACAGCCAGAGGAACCCGAGGCTCGCCAGCCAGCCCCCGGCCGTCACGCCGACCGCGTACCCGAGGTTGATCCCCCAGAACAGCAGCCCGTACGCACGGGGGCGCTCCTCAGGCGAGACCAGGTCAGCGACGAGGGCGGACGAGGCGGGCCGGTAGATGTCCATCACCAGGCCGAGCACGAGCATCGAGGCCACGACCGCCGGCAGCGAGGTGCTGTAGCCGAGCGCCAGCATGGTCGCGGCCGTGGCCAGCATCCCGCCCGACAGCGTGGCGCGGCGCCCGATCCGGTCGGTGAGCACCCCCGCGACCAGCTGCGACAGCAGCGAGCCCACCCCGAACACGCCCATCACCAGGCCCGCCGCCGCCACCGACAGGCCGCGGCTCTGCGTCAGGTAGACGCCGGTGAAGGGCATGACCATGGTGCCCAGGCGGTTCACCACCGTGCCGCCCCAAAGGGCCCAGAACGCGCGGGGCAGCCCGCCGATCTGGGACCGGAAGAACGACCTTCGCTCAAGAGTTGTGCTCGACACGCGACAAGCCTGATATGCCGGGTTTGTGGGGGCGAACGATTTAGTGCAGGCTAAAAGCATGCCGGTCGAGTGGGTGCTGAAGCCGGAGGACGTGGCCCGGATCCGGTTCGCGTTCTCGCCGATGTGGGAGCTGGTCGCCAGCCTGCGCACCCTCCAGGGGCCCTCCAGGCAGTCGATCCACCTGCCCTGGCTCAAGGCCGTACGCCCCCGCCTGGCGGCGCTCGACCTGGCCGAGCTGTTCGCGCTCGTGCCCGCGACCGGCTACATGGCCGACTTCATCACGCCGCCGCCCGACACGCCGATGCCGGAGTTCGCCGCCGAGCTGGAGCGGGTCAGGGGCGCGGATCCCGGGCGGGCCCGCGAGGAGGCGGCGAAGATCGTGGGGACCGACCAGGCCGTGCTGGAGCGGTTCATGGCCGACCCCGAGGCGGGCGTGGCCAGGGTCGCCGCCACGCTGGAGGCGTACTGGGAGGCGTGCTTCGCGGAGTTCTGGCCCCGCGTGTACGGGCTGCTCGAACGCGACGTGCTGCGCCGGTCACGGCAGCTCGCCCAGGGCGGGGCGCGCGAGCTGTTCGCCGCGCTCGATCCGGCCGTGGTGTGGACGGGGGAGCGGCTGCTCATCGACCGGCCCTGGTGCGAGGCGGGCGGCCTGCACGGCGATGGGCTGGTGCTGGTGCCCAGCGCGTTCTGGGGACCGGCCGCCGTGGCGGTGATGACGGCGCCGTACCAGTCGATGCTGGTCTACCCCGTGCTCGGCGTCGGCACGCTGTGGGAGCAGGGCCCGCCGCCCGCGCCCGGCGCGCTCGCCGCGCTGATC